>JBALXF010000056.1:3392-10618 GCA_036961085.1 Psychromonas sp. | reverse complement strand
CAGAAAATTGCGTAAATTACAGCGACTGCTCCGGCTTCGGTTGGTGTGAATATACCGCCATAAATACCGCCCAATATAATGATTGGCACAATCAATGCCCAAATTGATTTTTTGAAGCAGCGAACTACATTAGCAAAAGAAAATGGTTCAAGCTGTAATGTCATTACAGGTTCATTTCTTAATAAAAAACGGCTCAGCGCCATGAAGGCGAGTCCAAAAAGAAGACCTGGAATAATGCCGGCCATAAATAGTTTCCCGATAGAAACTTCAGCAGTTACACCATAAATAATGAACGGAATACTTGGTGGGATCATAACTCCGATCATGCCTGATGACGCGGTTAAGGCTGCGCTAAAATCACGTTTGTAACCGAGATCTTTCATTGCCGGAACAATATTTGATCCAATTGCCGCAACAGTGGCTGGGGCTGAACCTGAAATCGCTGCAAAAAACATAGAGGCAAGTACATTCACATAACACATAGATGCTTTTACATGCCCAACTAGTGAAGAAGCGAAGAGTATAATTCTGCTAGACAATCCACCTCGTTGCATCAGATCGCCAGCTAATACAAAAAGCGGTACTGCGATTAAAGGAAATGAGTCTGCACCCGTAACGATTGAACGCGATAATAAACTGACCGGAGGGGTGCCATCAACCATCATCATTACAAAAAATGAACTTATTCCTAGGCTCATCGCAATCGGCATACCGACAAACAATAAAAAAAACATTAACGAAAAAAGTATAATTCCAGACATTATGATTCCCTCTCAATTGGTGAATTAGTGTTCTTTATTTTTGATATTAGATTTTGACTGATACGAAATGCTGAGAGCAATGCACCAAAGGGTGCCGATGCATATAACATAGGGATCGGTAGACTTAATACGACTGATTTTTGTGACGCTACATAAGGCAATGAAATCAACTGATAGGAGTGGTAAGTGATAGTAAGTAGGAAGATGATAATCACAACATCAATAACTGTTTCTAATATATTGGCTGCTTTCTCAGGTAAAAAACCCTGAAATACAGTTACCCTTACATGTCTTCTTTCTTTAAAAGCATAAGCAATACCTACCCAAATAAACCATATAAATGCCCATAGAGTCAGTTCTTCTGACCAAGATAATGCATTTCCAAGCACGTATCGCATAAATACTTGTAGGGCGATTAACCCAACAATAATCGCGAGCAGTAACGCGCCTAATGATGCTTCTAAATATTCATCTAACCATTTAATAACGTGTTTCATTCATTCACCTTTTCGTGATATCTAATATGTCAGATGCGTATTCTCTATTATTTATACCTTTCGCATAGGACCTAGATCACACTTATTTAGTAAAAATATCAAACTGTGATTTCCCTAGCATTTTTGTGTATTTAGGAATATTTGGCTATATTCAAATATATAATATCTGATATGTTAGATGGTAGATATTAAGTGAGACCAATTAAAGGAAATGAAGATGGTGCCGAAATTTAAAGTTTATGTATCTGATTATGACTACCCTAATTTAGATATTGAAAGAAGTGTGCTTGAACCTATTGGGGCTGAAGTAATTGGGCTGCAGTGTAAAACAGGTGTGGGTCTTGGTGAGCTAGCTTCTGATGCCGATGCTATTTTGCAGCAGTATGCAAAAATTCCACGGACTACTATTGAGAAACTTACAAATTGTAAAATTATTTGTCGTTATGGAATTGGTGTCGATATTTTAGATGTTGAAGCCTGCTATGACCACGGCATTAAAGTTTCTAATGTACCTGATTATTGTATTGATGAGGTCGCAGACCATTCTCTAACGCTTGGGTTGACAATGTTTCGTCGTATCACTGAGTACAACAAATTTACCCATGACGGTAACTGGCATTGGGATATGGATGGGCGTGTACCTAAAAGATTCCGCAACAGTACTTGGGGTTTAATAGGTTTTGGTCGGATTGCTCAGAACATAGCTCGTAAAGTAACGGCATTAGGTTTTAAAGTTATCTCCTCTGATCCTTATGTATCTGAATCATATATGAATACTTTCGGAGTGACCAAGGTTGACTTAGACATGCTTGTTACCGATTCCGATGTAGTAAATGTTATGTGTCCACATACGCCGCAAACAGATCGCCTAATCAACGAAGAGTGCCTTCGTAAAATGAAGTCTAATGCAGTGTTAGTGAATGGCGCTAGAGGTAAAGTTGTTGATAATAAAGCTCTTTATAAAGCTCTGACTGAAGGTTGGATTGGTTCTGCAGCGCTTGATGATCCAGAAGAAGAGCCGGCTAAATTAGATAACTGGCGTCCAGAAGATAATCCTATTTTCACCTTAGACAATTGCATAGTGACTCCTCATGTAGCTTACGTGTCAGAAGAAGCATTTCTCGAATGCCGTCGTATTGCAGCCGAAAATGCCAAAGCAGTTTTATTGGGAGAAGAGCCCTTAGATCCTGTTAAACGAGTGAAAACACCATTGTCGGAGCAGAAATAATGGCTAAGCAAGCGGTAATAGAAGCAATCGAAGAACATAAAGTATTCGCGATTGTCCGTGGTCTTCATCCAACTAAAATTAAAGACACGATGGAGGCGCTTTATAAGGGCGGTATTCGTTTAGTAGAAGTGACATTCGACCGCCAAAATGGTCCTGCCGATACACTTGCTGCATTGGAAATATTACAAAATGAGTTTGTAGGCAAACTTATTTATGGTGCAGGCACAGTCACCACAACAGAACAAGTCGAACAAGTTAAGGCCTTGGGAGGCCAGTTCATTGTTTCACCAGATTGCAATGTGGATATTATTACTGCCACTAATAACGCTGAAATGGTGTCATTACCTGGTGTACTGACAGCTACCGAAGCATTGCTTGCTCATAAAACAGGTGCTGATTTTGTGAAATTATTTCCAGGTGGTGTGTTCGGGCCTGGCTACTTAAAAGCAATTGCTGCACCGCTATCTGATTTGAAATTTGTAGCAGTAGGTGGTGTCGATGCCAACAATATTCCGGATTTTTATAAAGCGGGTGCGATTGGTTTTGGTATTGGTTCAAATTTAGTTAACAACACTCTTGTCGAAGCGAATGACTTCGATGCAATTTATCAACAGGCTTGTCAATATACACAAGTCATCAACTCTTTATAGGAAATAAAAATGGAATACGAAACTCAAATCATCAACCCACGTCCATCAATCAACGAAGAATTAGTTAAAAAATGTCAAGAAATGACAAATGTTCTGAGTGTTACGGCAGTATTTAGTGATGCACAAAACCGTCAAGGTGTTATGGACCATGAAATTAAATTCCGTTCAGTCAATAAACCTTTTATTGGTACAGCGCTGACCGTTAAGTTACGTCCTGGTGACATTGTTGATTGCCTACCTATTTTTGATATTGCAAAACCAGGTGACGTGGTAGTTATTGATGCAAATGGAACACCTAATACCTCTGTTTGGGGTGGCCTAATGTCTGGTTTGGCACGTGCCGCTGGTGTTGTTGGTACCGTTATTGACGGTTCTGCTCGTGATACTGATGAGTCTAAAGTACTTGACTTCCCTCTATCATCTCGCTCGGTTTCACCGCGTGCTGCACATTCTGCTTACACGGGTCGTACTGCACCACTAGAAATTAATGTACCAATAACTTGTGGTGGTGAAATTGTTCATCCTGGTGATCTTGTTATTGCTGATGAACTAGGTGTAACGGTAGTACATGCGGATATTCTAGAAGAAGTATATGAAGGTGCTAAAAAATTAGCAGCTAACGAAGCAAAAGTACGTGAAGAGATTTTAGCGGGTGCTACGGTTGAGCAATTACTTGCTAAATTTGGCCGTATTTAAATAGATTCGTAATTAATTATAGGTACCTGTGAAATGACAGGTACCTTCAATCATTAGGATACAATAATGCATGTTATTACTATTGATACCGGCACCACCAATAGCCGAGTGTTGTTATGGAAAAATGATCAACTTGTTGATCAAGTAAAAAACAATGTTGGTGTTAGAAATACCAGTGTAGATGGTCATAATGGAGCGTTAGTTCAGGCAATCAAAGAAGCGCTGCAAAAACTATTAATAAAACATGATTTACAAGAAAGTGAAATTAAAGCCATTTTAGCTAGTGGTATGATCACCTCAAACCTAGGTCTTGTCGAAGTCCCTCATCTTATCGCTCCAGTTTCAGTTGCACAGTTTGTTAGTGGTATTCATACACAAATCATTCCTGAAATTTCAGAAAGTAAAATTCATTTTATTCCCGGTGTGAAAAATCTTGCTCAGCCAGAAGCGTCACAATTATCACAAATGGATATCATGCGCGGGGAAGAGGTCGAAGCTATTGCTATCGCATGTGAATATGATCTTAATGAAGATGCAATTATTGCCTTACCGGGCTCTCATAGTAAATTCGTTGGGATTAATAAAAATCGTGACGTATTAGGTTGTTGTACTACTTTGACCGGTGAGTTAAATGCGATCATCACCCAAAATACTATTTTGACCAGTTCTCTAGGTAATAAATTTACCGATGAATTAGATGTTCCAGCCTTGATTATGGGAGCTAATGAATCGAAAACATATGGTCTAGGTAAAGCATTATTTTCAATCCGTGTAAGAGAGCAATTTGGGAAATGGAATCACAGTCAACTGGCTAGTTTCTTAGTTGGCATTTTAGTGCAGTCTGATATAGATGCAATGACTTCATCTTTAGCACTTAACCATAGCGCTGACAGATCAATATATGTTGGTGGAAAGGGCGTTTTATGCCAAGCCACTGCTGAATTAATTAAGCATCACTTCCCTGAAGCATCCGTTATTGAATGTAATACTGTTGATAACTTGTCTGCTCGTGGCGCTATCTACTTAGCCAAAAAATCTGGGATTATTTAACCTTAGTTAGAAGCCTGTTTTCTTACCTATGACGTTGTCATATATAAGCTGTTTGGTTGTTTGGTTTTGCTGCCTAGTATATGTGCTAGTTTAAGGAAAGCTTATTATTAAATCTGATATTTATATTTGAAAATGAATAAATTTAGTGACTTTAATAACAATCAATCATGTGAATTTATTATTAGGATTTAATATGAAAAAGTTTGTTCTGTCATTTTTATTGTTGTTGCTACCAGCTAGCGTATCAGCCCATCCAGGTTTTCATGGACATGGATTTATATCTGGTTTGGCTCATCCGTTCCTAGGAGCTGACCATATATCAATGATGATTGGTGTGGGTGCGCTTGCTATCTTCATTGGTGGTCGCGCGCTCTGGCAGTTACCTTTAGGTTTTATATTTACTATGTTAGTTGGAGCTAGCTTGGCGAGTTTTGGTTTCGCTTTAGGCTTTGTTGAGGTCATGATTGCAGCTTCGGTTTTAACTATGGGATTAATGCTGCTTTTCGCTAATAAATTAGAACCAATAATTAAACTAGTGACTGCTGTAGTGATGATTTTTGCTATCTTTCATGGTTACGCCCATGCCGCAGAAATGCAGGCATCTTCATCGGCTTCACAGTACTTCGTTGGATTTATTATTTCGACATTTATTTTGCATGTTATAGGCGTTTTATCTGGCAAATTTTTGATTAAATGTAAACTTGATAAGTTAGCTTTTAACCTAGTGGGTAGCGTTATGGCGATGTTTGGTAGCATGTTGTTAGTTTTTTAATTAAAGGTTAATGAAGTCTTTGTATTCGGATTGCTTGGCTATTTATTGGCAATTATAAAGAAATAGAAATGTACTATTAAATAGGATTTAAAATGATAACTCTCGGTGAATATATTATTAAAAAACAACATGAATTTCCTGAAGCATCAGGGGAATTATCATCACTGCTAGGTGCAATTCGGTTGGCGGCAAAAATCGTTAATAGAGATATAAATAAAGCGGGATTAGTTGATATTATTGGTGCAACCGGTGTTGAAAATGTACAAGGTGAAATCCAGCAAAAAATGGATTTATACGCTAATGATATATTTAAATCGGCATTAGAAGCGCGTGGCGAAGTTTGTGGTATCGCGTCCGAAGAAGAAGACGAATTCATTTCATTTAATAACGAACGTGGTATGAATAGTAAATATGTCGTGTTAATGGATCCGCTCGACGGTTCTTCAAATATTGATGTCAATGTCTCTGTTGGTACTATTTTTTCAATATATCGCCGTATTAGCCAACGTGGTCAACCGGTAACGGAAGAAGATTTCTTACAACCAGGCCGAAGGCAGGTTGCAGCTGGATATATAATATATGGCTCGTCAACCATGTTGGTTTATACAACCGGACATGGTACTCATGGTTTTACTTGTGATCCCTCTTTAGGGGTGTTTTATTTATCGCACGAGAATATGACCGTACCAGAAGATGGGTCAATTTATTCGATTAACGAAGGCAATTACCTAAAGTTTCCCACCGGGGTGAAAAAGTACCTTAAATATTGCCAAGAAATTGAGCCTGAAACTAAGCGACCTTATACTTCACGTTATATTGGTTCGTTGGTTTCTGATTTTCACCGCAATTTACTTAAAGGCGGCATTTACATTTATCCTTCAACGGCGTCTGCCCCTCTGGGGAAATTACGCCTTTTATATGAATGTAATCCGATGGCATTTTTGATTGAACAAGCTAAAGGTAAAGCTAGCGATGGTTTCAGACGAATAATGGAAATTGAGCCAACAGAATTACATCAACGGGTACCTTTCTTCTGTGGTAGTAATAATATGGTAGAAAGGGTTGAGAATATGATGTGCGAATATTCAGTGGATGAAAATAGAAGTTAGTGAATTAAATAGGGAGTGGCTTATCTTCATTGCCACTCCAGTCAGAGTAAAAACAAATTTAATATAGGCGGACCTGTTCAGATAATCAGCCTAAGTAGCTCGCAGCAATTGGTTTTCCTATAATTAATGCCTACCATGAAATAAATGTAATCAAAGTGCTCATAGGTATATTGATTATTTTGTTTTTGGCGCTCTTCTACTGAACATTAATCACGATGTTTCCCGTTGCTCCTGCTCCCATTACCGCCATATGGGCAGCAGTGGTATCAGCTAATGCAAATCGCTTGGCTATTACTGGCTTGACAAACCCGGCCTGTGCACCTGCAAATAAGGCTGCGTGTATTTGTGTCATCTCAGTAGGACTGGCATGCATTAAGGCGACGCCCATTATGCATGCTTCTCTCGCCATCAAATCTCTAGGATTAATTTCAACGGATCCTCTACTGCCAATAACGACGACTCT
>JBALXF010000056.1:0-3382 GCA_036961085.1 Psychromonas sp. | reverse complement strand
CCTTATTTAAAAGTGGAAGGTCATCTCCTAAGTTCTGATTTGCTAACATCTCTAAAATCACATCTATTGCGCCGGCTTGTTGTAATTGCTGGTAATGTTCAGGGTCATGGTGATTAACCACAAAATCGGCCCCTTGTTGCTTTAATAAAGCAATACCTTGCTCTGAGCCTGCACTCGCAAAAACTTTGCAACCTATTGATTTAGCTAACTGAACTGCTGCGATACCAACGCCACCGCTCGCTCCGTGGATCAGAACCGTATCAGATGATTGACAATTAGCTCGCGTAAACAAAGCACGCCAAGCAGTTGCATAAGGTGTTCCAATACATGCGCCTTGTTCAAAACTTAATTTTTCAGGCAAAGGGAACACTTGTGTTGGGCTAGCTAATGCTTGCTCTGCACTTGCTCCACTTATTGTTCCGGCACAATAAACGCGTTGCCCCACTTCAAAACCTGATACATTTTTACCTAATGCGGTAATAATACCAGCGGCATCTTTACCGGGAGTGTGGGGAAAGTCGGCTGTGTAATTATTGGTACCTGCTACGATATAAGTATCGACTGGGTTTATCCCTGCGGCTTTTACTGAAATTAAGATTTGTTGATCGTTAGCAATTAGATCAGGGCACTGATTTAACTGCAGTTGATCACCATGGTGGCGAGCTTGGATTGATTTCATTTTGCAGACCTATTCATGATAAGAGTAAAAATGGAAAATCAGTATAACTTAGTTTTAAATCATAAAAGTCATCAGGGAGTTAATGCTGTGATCGCGCTTGTTAAAACATCTTTAGCTGACAATGAACGTTAAATATCTAATTGATTTATAGAGGAAATTAAGCAGTGAAATTAGACAAAGCTATCTAAAATAAAGGCTATCTAAACTAACTGGGTTAGTGATAAATAAAGTGCACTATATAAGATAGAAGTTAATACATTTGAGCTGAGTTGTTTTCAGCTCAAATTGATCATGCAGTGTTAAATACTATTAATAGTATTTAAGCTAAATCATCTTTGCCTTCGATTAAAAAATGATGACTGATAGAGCCTTCAGTACGCGCTTTTAAGTGCGGTACATATTCGGGATCATTCATAAAATTTACAGCGGCTTCTTTGGACGGCCATTCCATAATAATGCGCAGTGCTACACTTTCACCTGCTCCCTCTAAACGTTCATGACTGCTAGTGCGGGCAAGGTATTTACCGCCATGTTTTGCAACTAATCTATTTGCAGGGGCAATATAATCAGCAGCCCAATCATCGTTTATTGGTGTAACTTCAAGTACAGAATAATATGTCATGGTTATTTTCCTATCAAGTAATGAGTAATGGATTTTATATAAAGCGAATATTGCATTTAGACTTACCCGTTGTTCATCAAAAAGTAATTAGAGGCTGGAAGGGGAGTGCATTAGCCATTTTCGATGAATTTAATGATGGAAGATTGTATTCTCATTCATAAGCTTGCTTAATTTTCCACAAGGTTGCGTTGTTTGGGCTGTGAATCATATCCAGATGCCGAGTCGATTAAAAATGTCTGCAGATAAACTCGTATTTGTTCCTAATATGAATGTGGAGAATAATAATTACGCAACTTGTAGTTTGAGCCTTTGAATTTTAAAGCTCATGTGATTCATAAGCTTATTGCTTATCTTTGTTTAACTATTCAATACTAACTTTTTATCCTTTTGAAATAGTCTATAAATCGTTAGCAGGTTAAACGCAATAAACGTTGATTCCATTAGAGCGCCTCCGATTGAACCCAGTAAAAAGTTATTTGTTAGCCAGCATAAGGAGTTAAACAGCATAAATAACCGCAGTTTAATATCTTGTGTTTTAAACATTGCCCAGGTCGCGACAGATGCCCCACAAATAGTTAATAGCTCATAGCTATATTGAACATTTGGCAGTCCCATAATCCATAATAATACGATAAACCCCCACATCACCTTACTTGAATCAGTTTTTGTTGATACATAACTGCGAATAGCACTGATCCCACAGCCTAACGCAGCCGTTGTGGCGCCCATTAACATAAAGTGGATACAGAGAACCGTCTGAAAAACCATTAGGTGCAGACGGAAGCGTTGCCCATCTTGATGTAAAAATGCGGTAGTACCAATAAGAAAAGCAAATAAGCCAATTCCTTGAGCAAAATTTAGCTCTGGAAATTGCCCCAATAGTTCACTGATTAACGGACTTATTTCGTGGTTGAGCAACTCATTCATCATTGATTATCCTGTTCTGTAAGTATTGCAGACATAACTCGGGACTACTATAAATAGGTGGTTTAGTGGAAGTTTTTAGGTAGTTTAAAGCTGGCACCATTTAAGCCTATGCGAGCATAATAACATCGTATTGATTGCTGCTGAGACTGCCTGTCAGTTTTGCTATATACGCGGTAATAGCTTGGTAATGTTAACACATTGATTTTAAATGTATTTGCATCTAAATTGGCGATTGTATTAGTCCAAGGCAGTCTTATCCAAAATATCCTGTTCAACCAATTGTTTTAACACCGCTTTACTTTTTTCTCTAAAGGCATCCCTTAATAAACGCACTACGGGTGTGATGGATTGCCGACTCGGACAAATCAACCAGAGTTCAGTTGCCTTGGGTTTAAATTCCGGCATTACATTAATTAACTTTCCTGATAATAAATCAGCAGACATATCTAGGCATGATTTAACCGCTAATCCTTTTCCTGCAACGCACCAGCGCCTAACTAACTCTGCATCATTAGCAATACGGTTACTGTTCATTTTTATTTTATAGCTATTGTTATTATCTGTGAACAACCAAATATCATGCACTATATCGTGCAGCTGATAGAAAAGTCCGTTATGGGCTGGCAAATCCTGAGGGTGTTTTGGCGTACCATACTTTTCTAAGTATTCAGGTGTCGCACATAATACACCAGGTACATTACATATTTTAAAACCATAGACACTGGCATCAGTCGGAGAGCCATAACGTAATGCAATATCTACCGCGTCACGATAAAAGTCTACATTACTGTCACTAATATTTACGCGTAGACTTATCTTGGGGTGGCTGTCCATAAAGTCATCTAACCAAGGTAGCACTCTATTTCTTCCTAAGTCAGAGGATAGAGCAATACGTAATTCACCATCAATGCTATCTAAATCATCTTTGATATTTTTTGTTGCTGAATCCAACATCAATAATGCTTGTTCACATTGTGGGATATAGCGCTCACCGGCACTGGATAAACGAAGTTGACGAGTGGTTCGAATAAATAATTCAATACCTAACCTTTTTTCTACACGCTTAACCGCAGCACTAGCAGTCGCTGTGCGCATATCTAAATTTTCAGCAGCGGCAGTAATACTGCGAAACTCAGCTACCTTTAAGATCACTT
>JBALXF010000569.1:0-1914 GCA_036961085.1 Psychromonas sp. | reverse complement strand
ATGATATTTCAGCAAGCAGTGTTTTAGCCGATGGTTACGGACAATGCAATACCAAGGGTAACTTGCTGATGGCTTTGTTACGAGGATTAGGTATTCAATGTCGTTTTCACGGCTTTACTATTGAGCAGCGATTACAAAAAGGAGCTATTCCAACTTATGTATTTTGGTTAGCACCTAAATATATCATTCATAGTTGGATTGAAGTTTATTTCAAGGATCGTTGGATAAACTTAGAAGGCTTTATATTAGATGAACAATATTTAAGTTCACTACAGCACAAATTTAGTCAAATAAAAAACGAATTTTGTGGTTATGGTGTTGCAACAAAGTGTTTCTCTTCGCCAGATACAGATTGGCGTGGTCAAGATACCTATATACAAAAAGAAGGTATTCATGATGATTTTGGTGTTTATAATTCCCCTGATGAGTTTTATCTCGAAAAAGGAACTAACTTATCAGGAATCAAACGTTGGATGTATCAACGAGTGATCCGTCACTTTATCAATTTTAACGTAGTCAATGTAAGAAATTTAAAAGTTCTTGAGGTGGAAAATGCACAATCATAGCCATAGCCATTCGCATGGAAAAGACGACCGTATAGGTTGGACATTTTTCCTTAATGTTTCATTTACTATTATCGAATTTATTGGTGGTTGGCTAACCAACAGTACCGCTATTATGGCTGATGCTGTACATGACCTGGGTGACAGTTTATCTATAGGATTCGCTTGGATACTGAGTCGTTTCTCGGATAAAGAAGCATCCGATAGATTTAGCTATGGCTATCGTCGTCTTACCCTGTTTGGCGCATTAATTAACAGTATTGTATTAGTTATTGGTTCTGTCTGGGTGCTATTTGAAGCAATACCAAGATTATCTAATCCTGAAATGCCAATGGCTGAAGGAATGTTGGGTCTTGCATTACTTGGGGTTGCTGTTAATGGGTATGCAGTATTTAAACTAAAAGCGGGTAAAACGCTGAACGAAAAAGTACTTACGTGGCATTTGCTTGAAGACGTACTTGGCTGGGTTGCAGTCCTAATTGTTTCTATCGTGCTGCTTTTTGTAGATCTACCAATATTAGATCCTTTGCTTTCTATAGGCTTTACACTGTTTATATTGTTTAACGTTTTGAAAAACCTGAAAACAACATTGGCACTATTTCTTCAAGCTACACCTGATGAAGAAGTGCAGAATAATATTGAAAAAGCGATAAAGGCTATACCTGAAATTAATGGGATTCATCATATGCACTTTTGGTCATTAGACGGGGAAAGTCACGTATTAACTGCTCACCTAGAGTTAGCCCATAACTTTGAGGTTGATAAATTAATTAGGCTAAAACAACAAGTGGCTAAGGAACTTTCTTCTTATAATTTATCTCATACAACCATTGAGTTTGAGTTTCCTCAAGAAACTTGCCGTGACGAGCATGAAAAACATGCGCATGGCTAGTTTAGAAAACCTTTTTTTGATATTATAATTTTTCATATTTAAGTAGGTGTTTATTTTGAAATTCAATGTTGCGTTAAAAATACTATTAGTCGTTTCGATTGTTTTGCAATCGTTAACTGCTGTTGTATCCGCAACACCTGAGAATCACCAAATAGATATAGAGCACCTTCAAATTCAACATGATCATGCAGATGATCGAAATGTCTCAAATGATAATGTAGGTGATGAGCAGCATAATGAAAAAGATTGTCATCACTGCGGACATTGCAGTGGCAGCCACTTATCTTGGATTTTAGTCAGTAATTCAAATACCACGGGCAAACTAAACATTATCAATAAAACGCCTTATCAAATTGATCAAACAAGTACCTTTCTTGAAGCGATACTTCGTCCGCCCATTTCTTAATTAGATTAATTTTTAATGACCTATTTATCCTTTAATAATGGATAAAGGTTTCG
>JBALXF010000568.1:0-1918 GCA_036961085.1 Psychromonas sp. | reverse complement strand
GGGTTTAGCGGAACCGCCAGCATATATAACAGTTGTAATAACGAGCCTTGGCATATAGCAGCTTGGGCTTGTTCAACTACTTTAGGTTTACCATGCACAGCAACGCCTAAGCCAGCATGAGCCATCATTTTTAAATCGTTTGCGCCATCACCGATTGCTACCGTCTGAGCCATATCAACTGAGAATTTTGTGGCTAATTCATTTAAGGTTCTTGCTTTAACCTGTGCATTAACTATTTCGCCAATAACCTTACCGGTTAATGTCTCATCAATAATTTCTAAGCTATTTGCAGTCGCTGAATCAAAACCAAGATCTACTTTTAATCTATCTGCAAAATAATTAAAACCACCAGAGGCAATCGCTACTTTCCAGCCGGCTGATTTTAAACCTGTTAATAACACCTTTAATCCAGGCATCAGTGGCATATTATCAGCAACTTCTTTTAAGATAGCCTGCGGTGCATTTTCTAATTTTCCAACACGAGTACGTAAACTTTCGTTAAAGTCTAGTTTACCTTGCATCGCTTGCGCGGTAACCGCTGATACTTGCTCTCCTACACCATATAAGCGCGCAATCTCATCAATACATTCAATTTGAATGGTCGTTGAGTCCATATCCATTAACACTAAACCTGGTTTGTTCCAGTCAGGAAATTTTTCCATCAATGCAAAATCTAGTTTATTTTGCTGCGCAAATAGATCTAATTTAGCTTTTAGTGAAGTGGGAAATGCATTTAAATCTAAACTGATAACCGTCACTCCAGCAATCACTTCCGGCTTGGATAAACGAATTGTTGTCACCTGCTCAGATGTTAATAACTGTAATAATGACTGTAGTTGTAATGTATTAAATTGTTTTCCCATCATTATAAGTTGAGACTTTATGGAAATGTCACGATCCACTCTTTGTTGCAAAGCGTCATTATGATAAAAAAGGTAACTCAAGCCATTAACTTGTTGTTTTAAATAAGCCTGCCATTCAGGCAATGATTGAGAGTTTGAAAAATTTAGAAGATTTTCGTTCACGTTCACAGTAATATACCTACAAATTCGGGATTAAATTAATGTCTAACACGATAACCATAGAGAATTAGCATTGCAAGTTATACAGCCAGTTATCAAGGGATCTCCACTAAATGAATAAGAAAATGTATTATCTATTACGTTCTACACAAATTATCAGCTTGATTGTGGTTTGCGTAGTGATGGCTTACCATTTTATGACGCTAAAAAATACTGGCCATGCAATCAAATACCAACAAACGGAAAAGTTCTCTTATTCGTTAACAAACTTAGCGGCATCTGAAGCCTCTCGTTTTCTTGCACGTAACAAAAATGAAGAACTACAATTATTAATTGATGATTTAAGTAATGATCCTATCGTTAGGGATGCGACCATATACGATCACCTAGGGGTTGTTATAATTCAATCGAAAAATGTTTTATCGCTACCAAAATTATTGAATTTAGATGGCTCAAACAGTGAGCATGTACAAGGGATCATTCCACATATTGCTGAATTATATGAAGATGATAATAAAATAGGTTATATCAGAATATCTCTTGAGCAAAACAAAATTCTCAGCCTAATCAGTGATTACCAAGAAAAAAGCTACTCAACTATTATGCTGATATTTATATTGGCGTTTGTCGCTGGTACCATTTTGATGGCATTAATGTTTCGTCGTGTTGAAAGTATCTACTTGTTTTTGGTAAGAAAACTAACTAGGACAAAAAAGCCTGTCATTCCTACTGAATAAATGAAAATTTAATTAAAGATATTATACCAAATCCACTAAATAAGTGATCATTTACGCTGGTTAAAACCACTGCTAGCTTCTTTATTAATTTTGCAATTAGAACAACTAGTTACTGCAATTAATGCCTTGCTACCAGAGGTTTTCCCTACGCCTAAAATA
>JBALXF010000567.1:0-1953 GCA_036961085.1 Psychromonas sp. | reverse complement strand
ACGTGATGTCTGATAGAGGGCGTACCATTCACTGCGTGATAATTCAATATTCACCGCTTGGCTACAAGCTCTAATCCGGTCAAGGTTTGTTGTACCTATTACTGGCTGAACGCGAGCAGGGTGACGCATTAACCATGCTAAAACAATCGCTTCTGCTGATACTTGGTAGTTGTTTGCCAATTGATAGACTAACGCTGCTGTTGCTTTCACAGATTCCGGGTGCTGTTCAATGTTACGTCCTGAGAATACACCTTGTGCTAAGCTTCCCCACGCTTGTATTTGAACATTATTAGTCTGGCAGTATTCTAAGGTGCCCGCTGTAAAATTGTTCATTTGAGCATCTGAATTTCCTACATTAACACCACTATCTATCCAATCTAATTTAGATAAGCTGATTTCAATTTGATTTGCAACTAAGGGAGTATCAAGCGCAGATTGTAAATATGCGATTTGATGATGCTGCATATTTGAAACACCAAAGTGACGAACCTTACCGCTGGATTTTAGCGCCTGTAAAGTATCGGCGACTTCATCTAATTCCATTAATGGATCGGGGCGATGTAAAATTAAAATATCGATATATTCCGAATTTAAACGAGACAAGATAATATCTACAGATGAACTTATCCATTCCTTTGAAAAATCATAACATTTGGGACCATCTGCAGCAGGTAAACGTATACCGCATTTTGACTGTATAAACATTTTTTCACGTAACTCAGGGCGCTCTGCTAGTACATGCCCGAAGGTTTTTTCTGCTTTACCGAAGGTGTAAATGTCTGCATGGTCAAATAAGTTAATGCCGGAATCAAGAGCTGTATCAATGACTCTATGAGCTTGTTTTATATTTTCCTGACTGACTGGATTTTGATCCCAGCCGCCGCCTAGTCCCATGCATCCATAAGCAAGATCGCTAACACCTTCAAGGTATTTATTTAACGGCTTCATATTTTGTTGGCTAGAAATTTGATTCATTCTGCATTCCCTTATTAACTGACTCGATATTTATTCAAAGTCGCTATTCTAGCCTTTTAAAATAAAACGATAAGTGTCCTAAAACGAAATCTTTATTCGCTATAGTGAGTAATGTCGTGCATTCCTTGTTATATAGAGTAGTTTGTTGTTGAAAAACTATGTGAGTATTAAGGTAGGTGCTATGCAGCAACATAAAAAGATTGAATGTTTAATGCTATTTGTTGAAATTGCTCAACAACTAAGTTTTACCAAAGCCGCGGAAAACCTTGCTATTTCAAATGGCTATTTATCCGATCAGATAAAAAAGTTGGAAAAAGAATTCAAATGTCCTTTGTTAGTGAGAACAACACGTAGCGTTCGCTTAACACCACAGGGAGAGAAAGTATTAGCGCAGGGTAAAGAAATAAAAATGGCGATGTTGAATTTAGAGCGTAATATTTCACATCAACATAAAGCGCTTGAGGGCGTCATTAAAATCACTGCTCCCAAAATGTTTACCGAATGCCTTTTGTTGAGTATTTGTCATGATTTTCAGCAACTGCATCCTGATGTTTCCTTCGAAATTAATTCCAGCTACATCAATTATGATTTGAACCAAGATGATTTTGACTTGGCTTTTCGAGCAACCGTTAAACCACCACAAAACATGATTGCAAAACAGTTATTTTCTTATCAGCATTGTTTGTGTGCCTCCACAGAATACCTTACTGAGCACGGAATCCCGCAAACGGTTAATGACCTTGAGATGCATCAATGTCTAACTAGTTTAGAGCAACCATTTTGGCCTTTAAAATCGGGCGATATTGTGGCAACGGGTTGGCTATCTATTAATGAGAATAATTTATTAAAACAAATGGCTGTACAGGGGAAGGGGATTATTCGTATCGCAGATTATTACGTTAATAAAGAGTTACAACAAGGTAAATTACAGCGCGTATTAATCGATCAATACATTGATGGACAAAGTATTTATATCCT
>JBALXF010000566.1:0-1966 GCA_036961085.1 Psychromonas sp. | reverse complement strand
GCCATATGTCAAATAAATTCTACAGTCAAATAAACGAACAAATTCAGCAAGTTAAAAGTGACGGTTTATATAAATCTGAACGCGTTATCACTTCCGCTCAAAGTGCATCAGTATCTATTACTGAAGGTGCTAATGTGTTGAATTTCTGTGCAAATAATTACCTGGGTTTAGCAAATCATCCTGCGCTTATTGAAGCAGCTAAAAATGGCTTAGATGAGCAAGGTTTTGGTATGGCATCTGTTCGCTTTATATGTGGTACGCAAGATAAGCATAAACAGTTAGAAGCTAAACTATCTACTTTTTTAGGTATGGAAGATACTATCTTATATACCTCATGTTTCGATGCAAACACGGGTTTATTTGAAACAATTCTAGATGCAAACGATGCAATCATTTCTGATTCTCTTAATCATGCATCTATTATTGATGGTGTACGTTTATGTAAAGCAAAACGTTTTCGTTACGCTAATAATGATATGGCTGAATTAGAGCAACAGTTAATTGCTGCTACGGAAGCTGGTGCTCGTCATAAACTTATTGTGACTGATGGCGTTTTCTCTATGGATGGCGTTGTTGCAAACTTAACGGCTATCTGTGATTTAGCTGATAAGCATGATGCTTTAGTGATGGTAGATGATTCTCATGCTGTTGGCTTTATGGGCGATAACGGTCGTGGTACACATGAATATTGTAATGTGATTGATCGTATCGATATCATTACTGGTACTTTAGGTAAAGCAATGGGCGGTGCTTCAGGAGGTTATACTGCGGGTAAAAAAGAAGTGATTGACTGGTTACGTCAACGTTCTCGTCCTTACTTATTTTCTAATTCATTAGCACCTTGCATCGTTTCAGCTTCTATTCGTGTTTTAGATTTATTGGCAGAAAGTAAAAGTTTGCGTGACCAACTATGGGCTAATTCAGCAGAATTTCGTACCCGTATGACAGAAGCTGGCTTTACTATGGCTGGTAAAGATCACGCAATTATTCCAATCATGTTAGGTGATGCAAAAGTTGCTGCAGAATTTGCAGAAAGAGCCTTAGAGAAGGGCATCTTTGTTGTTGCTTTCTCATTCCCAGTCGTACCAAAAGGGCAAGCGCGTATTCGTACACAAATGTCAGCGGCACATACTAAACAACAACTTGATAAAGCGATTAAAGCTTTCATTGAAGTTGGTAAAGATATGAAATTAATCTAGAGGTTATTATGAAGATTAAAGCACTCTCAAAATTAAAAGCTGAACCGGGTATCTGGATGACGGAAGTCGATAAACCAGAGCCGGGACATAATGATTTGCTGATTAAGATACGCAAAACTGCAATTTGCGGTACTGATGTTCATATCTACAACTGGGATGAATGGTCACAAAATACTATTCCTGTTCCTATGGTTGTAGGTCATGAGTATGTTGGTGAAGTTGTTAGTATGGGCCAAGAAGTTCGCGGTTTCAGTATTGGTGATCGCGTTTCTGGCGAAGGTCATATTACTTGTGGCCATTGTCGTAACTGTCGTGGTGGACGTACCCATTTATGCCGTAATACTACCGGTGTAGGTGTGAATCGTACTGGGGCTATTTCTGAGTATTTAGTATTACCCGCTTTTAATGCATTTAAAATTCCAGCGAATATCTCTGATGATCTTGCTGCTATTTTTGACCCATTTGGTAACGCAGTTCATACCGCATTGTCTTTTGATCTTGTCGGTGAAGATGTTTTAATCACTGGTGCAGGTCCAATTGGTATTATGGCTGCTGCAGTTGCAAAACATGTCGGTGCACGTCATGTAGTTATTACTGATATTAATGAACACCGTTTAGCGTTAGCTGAAAAAATGGGTGTGACACGAGCGGTAAATGTTGCTGAACAAGAGCTAGAATCTGTCATGGAAGAGCTTGGTATGACCGAAGGTTTCGATGTCGGTCTAGAAATGTCAGGTGCTCCGGTTGCTTTTAACTCTATGCTTAAA
>JBALXF010000565.1:0-1967 GCA_036961085.1 Psychromonas sp. | reverse complement strand
CAAACGTTAACATATTTGATAGTAGGGATAACCTTTGCTCTCTATATTGGTATCGCAGTTTGGTCTAGAGCAGGCACAACTAAAGAGTTCTATGTCGCCGGTGGTGGTGTACACCCGGTTGTAAATGGTATGGCAACAGCTGCAGATTGGATGTCAGCTGCATCATTTATATCACTTGCAGGTATCGTCTCATTTGTTGGTTATGATGGTGCTGTTTATCTGATGGGCTGGACTGGTGGTTATGTACTACTGGCTTTATTAATGGCTCCATATTTACGTAAGTTTGGTAAATTCACTGTACCTGACTTTATCGGTGACCGTTATTACTCACAAGCAGCGCGTACCGTTGCAGTAATATGTGCAATCTTTATCAGCTTTACATACATCGCAGGTCAAATGCGTGGTGTAGGAGTTGTTTTCTCTCGCTTCTTAGAAGTTGACGTTGATACGGGTGTTTACATCGGTATGGCAGTGGTTTTCTTCTATGCAGTTTTAGGTGGCATGAAAGGTATTACATACACTCAAGTTGCTCAGTATTGTGTTTTGATTTTTGCATTTATGGTACCTGCAATTTTCCTTTCAATACAGATGACAGGACACTTTATCCCACAAATAGGTTTCGGCTCTGAGTTAGTTGATGCTGCAGGTAATAATACAGGGGTCTATCTACTTGATAAATTAGATGGTCTATCTACTGAACTTGGATTTGCGCAATACACTGAAGGTTCTAAGAGCATGATTGATGTGTTCTTTATTTGTGGTGCTTTAATGTTTGGTACGGCAGGTTTACCACATGTAATTGTACGCTTCTTTACGGTTCCTCGCGTAAAAGATGCACGTAGCTCTGCAGGTTGGGCACTTGTATTTATCGCAATTATGTACACTACGATTCCAGCATTAGCTGCATTCTCTCGTGTAAATATGATTGAAACTGTTAATGGCGCAGATGGTCAAGGCGTAGAATACGCACAAGCACCAAGTTGGATTAAGAGCTGGGAAAAAACAGGCTTAATCACGTTTGATGATAAAAATGGCGATGGTAAAATGTATTACACCAAAGGTGATGCAAATGAGATGAAAATCGACCGTGATATCATCGTATTAGCGACGCCTGAAATCGCGAATTTACCTGCTTGGGTAATCGCATTGGTGGCAGCGGGTGGTCTTGCTGCTGCATTATCAACATCAGCTGGCTTACTATTAGTTATTTCAACTTCAGTCTCTCATGACTTGTTGAAAAAGAACTTTTTACCCGATATTTCAGACAAAAAAGAGCTTATGTATGCACGTGTAGCTGCTGCACTCGGTATCGTTGTTGCAGGTTACTTTGGTATTAATCCACCAGGTTTCGTAGCCGCCGTGGTCGCAATAGCCTTTGGTTTAGCCGCCTCTTCATTATTCCCAGCAATTACAATGGGCATTTTCTCTAAGAAAATGAATAAAGAAGGCGCAATTGCCGGTATGGTTGCAGGCTTAGGTTTCACTGCTGCTTATATCATCTACTTTAAATTCGTAAATCCAGCTGGAAATGTACCTGATAATTGGTTATTTGGTGTTTCTCCTGAAGGTATTGGTCTGTTTGGTATGTTGATCAACTTTGCTGTATCAGCGGCGGTTTGTAAGATTACTGCAGCTGTTCCACAATCTGTTCAAGATATGGTTGAATCTATCCGTTTCCCTAAAGGATCCGGTGAAGCTCAAGACCATTAATCTTTAAACTATATAAAAGCGCTTCGGCGCTTTTTTTTTCTTTCTTTTTTATATTAGTAATCGCAATAAGTATCTGATCTTTGTTGCTGGTTAAAACAAGTTATTTGTTCGCAAAAATATGATCACATACATAGCCAAATTGCTATAAGCAGGTACATATGGATAGCACCGAACTTCAACCGATAGTCGACTTTATAAAAACCCTTCCCCCTTTTGACTCGTTGAATGAGCAAACCATCATCTCATGTAGTCAATCC
>JBALXF010000564.1:0-1986 GCA_036961085.1 Psychromonas sp. | reverse complement strand
CCATTAAACATTGCTCAACAGAAACGTTCAGTTGCTGACAAACATGTAATAGAGGCATAGGATCAGGTTTACGTTTTTCTAGACTATCACCACCTAATACCAATTCGAAAAGCCCAGTTAGATGAAGCCCTTCTAAAATAGGCGCTATAAACTCAAACGGTTTATTAGTAACAAGCACTAAACGGAAACCTTTTGCTTTTAACACTTTTAAACAAGCACGTACGCTTGGGTATAGTTTGGTATCAACGCATAAGTTTTGTTTATAGAAGCTTAAGAATGTTTTTAATGCTTGTTCAAATACTTCACAATCAATATTTTCATCAATATCAGCTTGACCTGAAAGTCCACGTTTAACTAAAACTTGCGCTCCATTGCCTACCCAAGAGCGAATAGTTTCATCAGAGAATACAGGTCGTTGTAATGTCTTCAACATGTGATTAACGGCTAACGCTAGGTCTGGAGCACTGTCAATAAGCGTTCCATCGAGATCAAATAAGATGACTTCTTTATTAGTAAATTTCAATTTTGATACCTTGATATGAATCAATTATGCGAATGAATATTAATTATGCCCTATAGAGGCTGCTCAATAAAACAATATTGCCATAATTCATCTAGATAATTAAACACGAGCAAGTAGTGAATACACTGTTTTTTAAAATCTGCATAGCTGAGTTCGACAGCATTTGGGTTTAGAAAATAGTATTTTTCAATTAGATGCTGTTGGGAGGTTTTATCTAACTGATTGATCGAAATACAAGAAGCTACATCATAGGCAGCACAAGCTAGGCTTGCATATTCCCAATCAAGAATTTTAATGTCGTTATTTGTTGTTAACAAAATATTATTTAACGATAAATCACCATGGCATAAAATATTTTTAGGACTGTTTGTATCTAACTCAATAGCGAGTAATAGTATCTGCTGAAACTTATCTTCATCTATTTTAACTTTCAGTAACGCTTTCAGTTTTTCTAACTCATAAGCTAAACGTTGCGGTTGTGCATGTAAGGCGGGAGATTGATGGATTATCTGTAACTGCTGGGCAAGTAGTGTTATGACGTTATATTCAGAGCTGACTTCAGTTAATAACTGCCCTGGCATGAACTCCTGTAATTTATATTCATCGCAACTAGCTAATACTTTAGGTGTAAGCTCTTGTGCACTCAGCATTCGCTGTACGTTTAATTCACGAATTCGTTCTGTTTTACCACGAGCACTTAGATTAAGACGTTTAAAAATAACCTGTTGTTTATTTTTAAACGTTAATAAAAACACTTGATTGGTCAATGCATGTTTAAATTGCTCAACACTTTGTAGCGCTGGTTGGAATCCTGATTTTAGTGTCAAAAAACCTTGCTCAGAAATCCAAGCTAATTCATCAACACTTAAACTCGATAACTTATTAATTAGTTAACCATGGAGTAATACGTGTAACGGCTAAATCTAATCTCTGATTCTCAGGGGCATTAACTAATAGCGTATTAGGGATTAACAACTCACCTTTTTCACTAATGCGAACAGATGTAGGTAAAGCAGAGCGTTGCACTTCGCTAAGTGGTTGTTTCAGAGTTACTCTCACTCCAGTAAAACTAGGTAAAAAGTACTTTCCAACCATACCCGCATTCTTTTTAAGTACGGCTTCTAATTCTTCACTGATCAATGCTAACTTAGCATATGACAATAGTTTTAATTCAGACTCCTTTGCCATCGCCATTATTTGCAGATCACATTGATAAGACGCTTGTTCCGATTGCAATTCGACTTCAATCTTTGCACCATCTTTACGATGTTGATCTGAATAAAAAGGTAACAAACGCGCATTTAAACCAATTTTTACTGGTTCTCGTTTATTATCTACCACCATATCAGCATTTTTTATTAAACAAGCATCACCAGTATTTTTATCAACTAAATAAAAGGCGGTGGTGACATGCGCTAAATCTAACTTATACATGGTTTTCATATAACCAAATAAAGTTGAAT
>JBALXF010000563.1:0-1987 GCA_036961085.1 Psychromonas sp. | reverse complement strand
CTATAGACGACAATTTCATATTTACTGCTCCTTGGGTGTGGTTTTTGATTTATAACGCCTCGTTAAGCGGCTAAAGATGGTTGGTTAAAATCACGTAGCGATAACCAACTGTTTTTATTGCGTTTAAACGTCTTGTTAGCTTTTATTTACGCCCAGAGTACTAATTAAAGACATGCTGCCGCCTTTCTTTTATAACAGATTCGCTTACATCCAACGTTAGATTAATGAAGTCTAATTGATCACCAATATGAAATAATTAAGTTGAAACCACCTATTTGCTAAGGTATCTGAATTATATTAACTAGAGCAAGGTTTAGTTTTGGGTTGAAGAGTAAAACCTAGTTTGTAACAAATGTCTTCGAGAGAGCCTTTAATTTCAAGTGTGGTTATTTCATCTATACGCCCAATAGGTACAAGCACCTCACCGTCGTAATCCTTATTGAGCATTAGTGCAACTTGACCAAGAGGTAGACCATTTGAACGAACTCTCAATTTATCTTTATTGCGTTCAGGCTTAGTGTCATCACGTTTTGTAGTCATTAAAGTTACGTTAGAAGAGAACCCCGTATTTAGTGTATCGCCACAAGTGAAAATACATCTCATAGAATTACAATGGCAACCACAAGAATCACCGGAACATTCAATAGAGCCTCCGTCACATGAACATGTCGTCGTTTTTTCCTTCGTCATATTGACCTCACTTTATTCAACTGAGTACAGGTAATAGTATAGGAGAAATATTATAAAGAGGTGCCGATATTCGTAATATTCAAGAGCAATTTGGACATACAGATTTGTGTACAACTCAAATATATACTCATGTATTGCAAGCAGGTAGAAATTGTGTAAAAAGCCCACTATCCGATTTGCTTGCGATCAAATAGATAACAATTAATTTAATCATTTGAACTCAATTGAAAAATATAAATTAAATATCGCTATAGGCTAATATAGATAGTCTGAGGAATTGAATGTTAGCATTTCCAACTGCTTTAGTTATACTGCACGAATAATTGTCCCATTTTACAAATAAGGAATCATATGGTTCTCTTCTCGCAAGAAATTTACAAACTTATTACGACGGCTTTAACTGAGTTAACTGAATCACAGGCTTCAGGTAGAACACCTAAAAACCCACTTAATGAAGCGCATTATTTAGGTGCTTGGGTAACAACTTCAATGAAACAGAAGCGTTTCGACAATATTGCAGTGACAACGTTAAAAGATTGGCAGCGCCAAGCAAGAAGTTTGGGTAAAGATGCAGGCCTAAAACAGCAGTTTAAATACTTAGAAAAATGTTACAGCAAAGTGCTGGATCAAGATAAAAATGTACAAGCAGTTAATAAGTCACAACTTGATAACCTTTATTCAGTATTAGAAGGACTAGATTGGTTAGTTACTTTAGATCGTGAAGTAGGTGAAAGATTAAACCGTCATAGTGGTGGTAAAGAATCACTAATCGTATGTGCACAAGAAATTGAAGAATGTTTTGATGAAAATGGTATTTTAATTAAGCCTATTTCTTTATATGTTCGTGGTAATGTTCAACACATTATTGATTTTGCATTTGAGCAAAACATCTTGCTTTATAAGAAAACGGATTATAAATCTAAAGTTAAATATCACGGTGAATTTGTTGTTCATCCTGATAATGATGGTACATTCTTACCTGAATTCCCGGTAGATAAAGCTGAAGAAGAACAATAAGATCCAGCATTAATATCACTTAGTCGCGCCATTTAGTTGCAACATATAGCAGCATAATCAAATGGCGTGACTAAATTTATTAACCTACCTTAGCTAATTTATCTTCTGTTAGTCTTTGTTGGCATATCAGTTTCAGTAAAAAGGTTTCTCTTTCAATCGACATCCCTTTTTTATCACTATTTTTTATGGTTTGCTCATTGTGTGCAATTGCATCATAGATATTAATCCAAACCGGTTTCATCCCATTTTTGATTTCATAATCTTCATAATTAGTTCGCCC
>JBALXF010000562.1:0-2039 GCA_036961085.1 Psychromonas sp. | reverse complement strand
TTTCAAAGGGCTTTGTGCTTAATTATAAGTAATAAATAAAATTTAAAAGGAGCGTTTATCGCTCCTTTTTTATCACAATTTTTATAATATTTAGTCGTTTTAGGATCACTTTTAAAAATTTATCATATAATTAATTTATACGGACATTTAAATTTTTTATCGTTGATAAATTTAATCTAAAGGATTCCTACATTGCCTATATCAGACAATAAAATTATCAATATTAGACCTAATTCAAAACGCAATGCGAAGTTTTTACTTTGCTTGGGGGGTGTGTTAATTGTTTTGTTGATGCTATTCAGTGTTTTATACTGGGACGACTTTACATTGCAGTTCACATTTTTGTTTTTGGCTAGTTTTATCGTTTTCCTCAGTGGCCTGCTTAAATACTTTGAACCACAAGTTAGCTTTTCTATCACCCCTGACTTTATTACTTATACTCATCGTAAGGGACAATGGCAGTTATTGTGGCAAGATATCATTCGTATTGGTGATGTTAAAGCTGATGTGAAAGGTGAGCATATACAATTACCCTATGTCGGGATAAAGCTTCATTCCTTAGAGAATATAGCTAAAAATATTTCTCCTGTTCTCGCCAATAAATTACTGCACGAACAACAAGAGTTATTAGTGTTAGCAATTACCAATAATGATGTTGATGTTCAAGATACTTTTATTAACTTCTCTCCTTATGTACTCAATGATGTAACTTATAAAGGTCCAGTTGCAGCTTGGCTTTATCGCACTGAGCACCTGGCTAAAGCTTATGGTTATCATCTATTTTTACCGGAGAGTAGCCTAGACCGAGATATCAATGAGTTTTTCTCTTTATTAAAACAATGCCAACAATATGTTATTCGTAACAGTTGTTATTAGCCTTTAGTACTCAGGTGGGGGTAAAGATGAAAAGTTAAGATAACAGTCTGGCATTCATTTCATATGGGTATCGTCATGGATAATATTATTCCATTTCCAAAGCACTTTGATAACTTTAAAGAAGTCTCAGAACTGATTGCTCAGGTATGTAAAGAAGCGGGATTATCTGTGCAATGTAGTGAAAATGTCACTCAAGAATATCAGCAGTACTACATTCAGTTGTTTGATAATCAAAAAATAAAACCGATTGAACTTCCCGATGAACTCGGTTTGACTGAGCAGCAAACTGAAAAGTTAATGGCGTTGTATAATAAATCCTCACAGGCTACCTACCAACATCATAATGAGCAAATTAACCATGCATGCCATATCATTATTGCGCTATTGATTAGAGAGCAACTAAGATGATTTTAATAAATAGGTGGTTTTTTAATAAATATCTATTTGAGGCATAAACGTTTCTACTTTGGTACAGATCTTAGGAGTGAAAATGAAACAAGTCGCATTATTATTGGCGGATGGATTCGAAGAAGTGGAAGCGATCACTGTCGCCGATTATTTACGCCGAGCGGGTATTAAAGTGTATTTGACTGGTCTTGTTTCAACCACAGTAACAGGCAGTCATGAAATTACTGTTATTGCTGACAAATTAATTGAGCAACTTCCTAATGATTTAGATGCGGTTATTATACCCGGTGGAATGCCAGGTGCTTCTAACCTTGCTCAATCTGCTCCTGTTATCAGGCTTATTCGTAAAAGCTTTAAAGATAAAAAATTGCTGGCAGCCATTTGCGCTGCGCCGGCGTTAGTACTAGCAGAAGCAGGAGTGCTCAATCATCGCGAATTTACTTGTTATCCTGGTTTTGAAAAACACCTCGAAGAATCTGGTTGGAAAGCCGATTTGGTTGTACGAGATAATAACCTTATAACCAGTAGAGGACCTGCTACTGCGGCTGAATTTTCTTTTTCTATCATTGAATATTTACTTGGAGAAGATCAAGCAAATACGATTAAACAAGCAACCTTACACAATGCCTAGAGAGTAAGAATACACGTAAGATTAAAAAATAATTTAAATTATACAATGACCTAAGAATGGCTACACTCATGATAGAAAGAACGCTATTTTGGTGAATTTAAGTTGGTGAAAATTTAGTGTCTAG
>JBALXF010000561.1:0-2039 GCA_036961085.1 Psychromonas sp. | reverse complement strand
ACCTGCACAAAGACGGTTTACTACTTCTTTTTGCAACATAAAATGCATATCAGAGATTTTGTCTGCATATTCAAATAAATGAAACATTAATGGCGTCGATATATTGTAAGGTAAGTTACCAAAAACACGTAATTGTCTTTCATTGCTAGCTAACTGGCCAAAATCAAATTGCATTGCATCGGCTTGAGTAATATTTAATTTATCCGCTAAAGTCGGGTGTTTACTCAGGCGTTCTGCCAAATCTCTATCAAGCTCTACAACATTTAAGCAATTGACTTTGGCTGCAACGGGCTCAGTTAAAGCGCCTAAACCGGGACCGATTTCTACGATATTATCATCTGGCTGTGGTGCAATCGCTGAAACGATAGAATCGATAATATAATCATCATGTAAAAAGTTTTGTCCAAAACGTTTACGTGCGGTGTGTCCTAAGTGGGTTTTGCCATTCATTTTTCAATTACCTTGTTATTTGACGCTGTTGATCATAGTGATTGCTTCATTAACTGCGCAGAATAAACTACTGGCATCTGCTTTACCAGTGGCAGCTAAATCTAATGCTGTTCCATGGTCAACTGAAGTTCGGATAAAAGGCAAACCTAAGGTTATATTAACGGACTTTCCAAAGCCTTTATATTTCAACACTGGTAACCCTTGGTCATGGTACATAGCTAAAACAGCATCGGCTTGTTGCAAGTATTTATCTTGAAATAATGTGTCTGCTGGTAAAGGCCCAATCAGGTCTATACCAGTCGCACGTAATTTTTCTAGCGTGGGTTCGATTGTATCAATTTCTTCTCGTCCCATATGACCGCCTTCACCTGCATGTGGATTTAAGCCACAAACATAGATACGTGGATTTTTAATGGCATATTTTACTTGCAGCTCTTTATTTAAAATATTAATAATTTCAGTTAAGCGTTGTTCTGTAATTGCAGCCGAGACATCTAACAAGGGTAGGTGAGTTGTTACTAGTGCGACTCTTAGCCCAGTCGTTGCAAGCATCATCACAACAAGATCAACATCTGCTTGCTCTGCAAAATATTCAGTATGACCGCTGAAGCTAACACCAGCATCATTAATAATGCCTTTATGAACTGGTGCAGTTACAACCGCTGAAAATTCACTACTTAAGCAGCCTTGGCTTGCAAAACTAAGTGTATCAAGTACAAACTGAGCATTTGCTGTATTTAATTGACCTGCTTTTACTGTCTCAGCTAATGGGATATGAGCAACGGTAATTTCGCCTGCCAATGAATTTTTAGCTGCATGTTGTGGGTCGTAATCTATAAATTTAATCGTCTTATTTAACTGCTTTGCGCGTTCTTCAAGCAAGGCTTTATCGCTACAAATTACCAATTCCATTGGCCATGATTGTTCAGCAAGGTTTAAAATCAAATCTGGACCAATACCACTTGGCTCACCAGCGGTAATAATTAAGCGTTCATTCATTCTTCTGTCTCAACCTCAAGTACATAGTCAGGGTTATTTATCTTGATATAGGCTTCTTGACGTATCTCATTTATCCAAGTATATACTTCGGTGTTGTATCTCTGTTGGAATAAAATCCCGTAAGCTCTTTGTTTAGTTGCTTGTTCGGTGATATCTGCTTCTCTTTTCCCCAGTACCTCAAGAATATGCCAACCATGCATAGTATTAAATGGTTCACTTATCTCTCCAACTGGTAGACTAAGAGACAGGTTTTTAAACTCAGGAACATACATACTTGGATCAGCCCAACCTAGCTCTCCACCACGAACCGCAGAGCCAGGATCTTCTGAATGCTCTCGCGCTAATGCTGCAAAATCTGCTTTACCATCAATAATATCTTGACGATATTCAGTTAATAATTGTTTTGCTTTGTCATCACTTAGAATAATATTTGATTTCACTAGAATGTGTCGAACATTGACCTCTTCGCTCATCACGCTTTCAGAGCCTTCCTTGTCTATTACTTTCACAATATGTATGCCAAGTTCACTTTTAAAAGGACCAATTAGATCCCCTTTTTGAGTTTTTTGCTCATCAAAACCATCTGCTAC
>JBALXF010000560.1:0-2043 GCA_036961085.1 Psychromonas sp. | reverse complement strand
CCTATCATAGATAATACGCCCTTGGTGATCGTGCAGGAAAATAATCCACAAGATCTCACTCTTGCGGTTGCTTCTTATGGAATAGTAGATGCAAAATTTACCACTGAATTAGTTGCGCAAGTGAATGGTGAGATCGTTTTTCTTTCACAGAAATTTGTGCGTGGAGGTTTTGTAAAACAAGGCGAAGTGCTGGCTAGAATTGATGATAGTGATTACCAAGCTGCATTGTTAGATGCGCAGGCAAATATTGCATCAGCACAAGCTGCATTAGTTTTAGAACGTGCCCTTGGTAATGTAGCAAGAGAGCAGTGGAGTGACATTAGTGATTCAAAACCCACTCCGCTGAGTTTACGTCAACCACAATTAGCACAGGAAGAAGCGCGTCTGTTATCCAGTCAGGCTAGTTTAAAACGTGCTGAAAGAGATGTAGAGCGAACTGTGATAAGGGCTCCCTATGATGCATTAATCGAAAGTCGTCACATTGGTTTAGGCTCATATATGAGTGCGGGCACGCAACTGGGAAAAATATACAGTACCGATAAAGCTGAAATCCGTTTACCAGTTGCAGATCATGAATTGCAATATCTGATCAACAATGGCGTGGGTGCCCAAGTGACAGTTTCAGCTAAACTGGCAGGCACTTCACAGCAATGGACTGGAAAAATCATTCGTAGTGAAGGGGTAATTGATGAGCTTAGCCGAATGAATTACTTAGTTGCTGAAATTGAAGATCCCTATGCTCTTTCTGCTGTTAATAATAAAAAAACTGATAACGACAATTTAAACGCAAAATTACGATATGGCACCTATGTTACTGCAGAAATTGTTGGCCGTGAAGTGGTCAACGTGACCAGTATTGCAAGGCACTTAGTGGTTGAAAATAAAGTTGCTGTGATAGACCAAAATAATAAACTACATTTTCAGGATGTATCGGTTTTACGCACAGTCGGTTCAATCAGTTTAATTGATCAAGGTTTAACTGATGGCATGTTGCTAATTACTTCCGCTTTAGACTATCCCATTGAAGGTATGACGGTAAAAACAAATAAAGCCTTGTTAGACACTGTGTATGAAAAACAATTAGTGACCAACAGTGATCTTGAGGAATAAGGCATGATAGACAGTGAAAAAGGGATCATAGCTTGGTTTGCGCGTAATCCGGTTGCCGCTAATTTATTAATGATGATAATAATTGTCGGAGGGTTATTAACCGCAAATACTATTCGTAAGCAATTCTTTCCTCAAGTAGATATTAACTGGATTGAGTTTAGCGCAGCTTATCCCGGCGCTGCCCCGAAAGAGGTTGAGGAAGGCATTACCATGAAAGTGGAAGAAGCCTTATCAGATGTGCAAGGCTTAGAGCGTATTATCACTCGCTCACACCAAAACCTCGCCAATGGTCATTTTCGGGTTGCAGATGATTATGATCCACGCGTTGTTTTAGATGAAATTAAATCTGAAATAGATGCCATTTCAAGTTTTCCTGATTCGATGGAGCCGGTTAAAGTTAAGCAGGTTAAATTACGTCAAGAAGTCTTATATATAAGCTTATATGGAGATCTAACCCCAAAACAACTAAAGGTGCTAGGCGAAAAGATTCACGATCAAATAAAACAGTTACCACAAGTCAATTTCAGTGATTTTTATGGTGGCTTAGAGTATGAAATCTCGATTGAGTTGAGTAAAGATAAGCTACGTAAATATGGGTTAAGTTTTGATGATGTCGCGAATGCGGTGCGTGGCTTTTCACAAAATATGTCAGCGGGACAAATCCGTGCTGAAAACGGTTTTATTAACTTACGGGTACAAAACCAAGCATACCTAGGATTTGAGTTTGAGGAGTTGCCTTTAATCACCTTACCCGATGGTAGTAAAATATTATTGGGTGATATCGCTACCGTCGTAGATGGTTTTGAGCAGGGCATTCAATACTCAAAATTTAATGGTAAAAATTCTGTGACCTTTTTTGTTGGCGCAGCGACTAACCAAAGTATTACCGATGTTGCGCGCATTGTGAATGCTTTTGTCGATCAAAAACAATTA
>JBALXF010000055.1:0-10620 GCA_036961085.1 Psychromonas sp. | reverse complement strand
CCGTGGCGATATTGAAGGTAAAGTCGGACAAGTCTTATTTCTTCACCATGTTCCGAACGTTTTGAGCGAACGCGTTTTATTAGTGGGTTGTGGTAAAGAACGAGAGTTAACTGAGACACAGTATAAACAAATTATTAGTAAAACAATCGCAACATTAAATGACACTGGCTCATTAGAAGCGATTTGTTTCTTATCAGAATTACATATTAAAGGTCGTGATAGCTACTGGGCTGTTCGCCAAGCTGTTGAGGCAACACAAGATTGTTTATATAACTTCGACCAATTTAAAACCAATAAAGATAATACGCGTCGTCCACTACGAAAATTAACGTTTAATGTGCCAAGTCGTAAAGACTTAACACGCGCGGAGCTTGCACTTCAACATGGCTTAGCTGTCGCATCGGGTGCTAAAGCCTGTAAAGATTTAGCAAATATGCCTCCAAATATTTGTACTCCTTTGTATTTAGCCGACCAAGCTGTTGCACTTGACCAACGCTTTGACAAAATCACGACTGAAATTATTGATAGCGAGCAAATGGCAGAGCTGAAAATGAACAGCTACCTAGCAGTAGCACAAGCTTCAGCTAACCCTGCATATATGTCATTGATGCATTATAACGGCGGTCCTGCAGACCAAAAACCAATCGTATTAGTCGGCAAGGGTTTAACCTTTGACTCTGGCGGTATCTCATTAAAACCAGGCGCTGGCATGGATGAAATGAAGTATGATATGGGCGGTGCAGCCAGTGTTTATGGAGCGATGAAGGCACTTGCTAAATTAAACTTACCCATTAATGTAATCGGTATTTTAGCCGGCGCAGAGAATATGCCTGCAGGTAACGCTTACCGCCCAGGTGATATCCTAACGACTATGTCTGGCCAAACAGTTGAAGTTTTAAATACCGATGCTGAAGGTCGTTTGGTATTATGTGACGTATTAACTTATGTTGAACGCTTTGAACCTGAATGTGTTGTTGATATTGCCACTTTAACGGGTGCTTGCATTATGGCTCTAGGGCATCATATTAGTGGTCTAATGAGCCCGCATAAGGGCTTAGCACACGAATTAATCCGTGCATCAAACCAGTCTGGTGATAAAGCGTGGCAATTGCCTATGGATGATGAATTCCAGAAACAAATTGAAAGCCCATTTGCAGATATGGCCAACATAGGTGGTCGTCCAGCAGGGACAATCACAGCTGCTTGCTTCCTTTCTCGTTTTACAAAAGCGTATAACTGGGCACATTTAGATGTCGCGGGTACAGCTTGGAGAAGTGGCGCAAATAAAGGCGCAACAGGTCGTCCGGTTTCACTATTAACTCAGTTTTTAATTAATCACAGTGAAAATGAAACAACTGAAGTAAATAGCTAACGCGGTCTGTTACCCTAAACACAAATAATCAATAAGCGATAATAATGAGCCAAGTTGTTTTTTATATTTTAAATGCACAGAATGAAGCAAGTACGCAAGCCATACCCGCTCATTTTGCACAGGCTTGTTCTATTGCCGGGTTTTATTACTCACAAAATAAAAAAGTATTCATCTATTGTGAATCGCAACAAGATGCCTTTACGGTTGATGAATACTTATGGCAGTTTGATGGCGACAGTTTTGTGCCGCATAACTTGCTCGGTGAAGGACCACGCTTTGGCACGCCAGTTGAAATTAGCTGGCAGGCCCCGACGCATCCACGCCCAGTCTTAATTAATTTAAGCCCAAACGTGCCTGATTTTGCTATTAATTTTCAACAAATAATTGATTTTGTTCCGAATGATGAACAATTAAAAATAGCAGCGCGTCATCGATATAGCACCTATAAAAAACTAGGTCACTCATTATCAACAGAGAAGCTTTCAACTGAAACTGTTGAAAGCCAAAATTCAAACAACCAAACAGAAGATAAGTAATGGAAAAGACATATAACCCAAGTGCCATTGAGCAAAAAAACTACCAAACGTGGGAAGAAAAAGGTTACTTCAAACCTCACGGTGATACTGATAAAGAAAGTTACTGCATCATGATCCCGCCTCCAAACGTCACGGGTAGCTTGCACATGGGTCATGCTTTCCAAGACACCATCATGGATACACTAATCCGTTACCAACGCATGCAAGGTAAAAATACTCTGTGGCAAATGGGAACAGACCATGCGGGTATCGCAACACAAATGGTTGTTGAACGTAAACTGTTTGCTGAAACTGGCCAGACTCGTAAAGAGCTAGGCCGTGAAACATTCATTGATAAAATTTGGGATTGGAAAGCAGAGTCTGGTGGTAACATCTCTAAGCAGATGCGTCGTTTAGGTACTTCTGTAGATTGGGATCGTGAACGTTTCACAATGGACGCTGGTTTATCTGAAGCAGTTAAAAAGACCTTCGTAGACCTATTCAACGATGACCTTATCTATCGTGGTAAGCGTCTAGTTAACTGGGATCCAAAACTACAAACGGCAATCTCTGATCTAGAAGTTGAAAACAAAGATGTTAAAGGGTCAATGTGGCACTTCCGTTACCCGCTTGCTGACGGCGTATTAACGGCTGATGGCAAAGATTACATTGTTGTCGCAACAACACGTCCAGAAACGATGTTAGGTGATACTGGTGTTGCTGTAAATAAAGATGATCCACGTTACCAATCAATCATTGGCAAAAACGTGCTATTACCTTTCACAAATCGTCTCATTCCAATTATGGCCGATGAACATGCTGATATGGAAAAAGGCACGGGTTGTGTAAAAATCACACCTGCTCATGACTTTAACGATTATGAAGTAGGTAAACGTAACAAACTTCCAATGATCAACGTTTTAGATTTTGAAGCAAACATTCGCACAGAAGCTGAAGTATTCAACAGCAATGGCGAAAAGAGCGAAGATTACAGCTCAGCATTACCAGAGCAATTCCAAGGCTTAACCCGTGAAGCTGCTCGTAAATTAGTGGTTGAAGAACTTGAAACATTAGGTCTATTAGATGAAGTTAAACCACACGATTTAACAGTGCCTTACGGTGACCGTGGTGGTGTTGTTATCGAACCTATGCTAACTGACCAATGGTATGTACGTGTAGCGCCTCTTGCGAAAACAGCGCAAGAAGCAGTTGCTAACGGTGACATCAAATTTGTACCACAACAATACGAAAACATGTACAACGGCTGGATGGACAATATTCAAGATTGGTGTATCTCACGTCAACTTTGGTGGGGACATCGTATCCCAGCTTGGTATGATGAAGCAGGTAAAGTATACGTAGGTCATGATGAAGCTATCGTACGTAAAGAAAACAACCTTGATGACTCTATAGTATTAACGCAAGATGAAGACGTATTAGATACATGGTTCTCTTCAGGTCTATGGACATTCTCAACATTGGGTTGGCCACAACAGACAATGGACCTTAAAACCTTCCACTCTACTGACGTATTGGTAACCGGTTTCGACATCATCTTCTTCTGGGTTGCGCGTATGATCATGATGACCATGCACTTCATGAAAGATGAGAATGGCAAACCACAAGTACCGTTTAAAACCGTTTATGTCACCGGACTAATTCGTGATGAAAATGGCGATAAGATGTCTAAATCTAAGGGTAACGTATTAGATCCATTAGATATGATCGACGGTATCGACTTAGAAAGCTTAGTAACCAAACGTTGTGGCAACATGATGCAACCACAACTTGCTAAGAAAATTGAAAAACAAACGCGTAAAGCATTTGATGGCGGTATTGAAGCACATGGTACTGATGCACTACGTTTCACACTGGCAGCAATGGCATCAACAGGTCGTGATATCAACTGGGATATGAATCGCCTAGAGGGTTACCGTAATTTCTGTAACAAACTATGGAATGCTAGCCGTTATGTATTAATGAGTAGCGAAGAAAGCCCATCAGGTTTTGGTAGCGACGCAGGTAACGAAATGCAATTAAGCCTTGCGGATCGTTGGATCCAAGGTCAACTGCAAACGACGATTAAAGAGTTCACTCATGCATTAGATACTTTCCGTTTCGATTTAGCGGCAAACATCTTGTACGAATTCACTTGGAGTCAGTTCTGTGGCTGGTACCTAGAGTTAACAAAACCTGTATTGTTCAAAGGCAGCGAAGCAGAGCAACGTGGTACACGTAATACGCTAATCAATGTACTTGAAACGCTACTACGTTTAGCACACCCAATCATGCCGTTTATGACCGAAGAGATTTGGCAACGTGTGAAAGGTGTAACAGGTTTAGGTGGCGAGAGCATCATGCTTGAATCATTCCCTAAAGTTAATGAAACACTAAACGATCAACAAGCAGTTGAAGATTTAGAGTGGGTTAAACAGGTTATTGTTGCGATTCGTAATATCCGTGGTGAAATGGATATTAGTCCAAAAACACCGCTTAACCTATTAGCTAAAAATGCATCTGCGGAAGATCAACGTCGTTTCTCTGAAAATGAAGTTTTCTTAGCTGCATTGACAAAATTAGACTCTGTAACACTTGTTGCAACTGGTGAAGAAACACCTGTTTCTGCTACTGCATTAGTAGGTGAGCTTGAGCTATTAATTCCAATGGCAGGTTTAATCGATGTTGATGCGGAACTTGCACGTTTATCTAAGCAATTAGAAAAAGCGGATAAAGAGTTAGGTAAGATTTCTGGTAAGTTAAGTAACGAACGTTTTGTTAGTAATGCACCAGAGGCCGTTATCGCCAAAGAACGTGCTAAACAAGCTGAGCTTCAGACGACTGTTGATAAGTTAAACGAACAGATTGAAACGATTAAAGCTTTGTAATTAATTTGTTTATTAACATTATTTAAGGGCTGTATCTCAGCCCTTTTTTGATCCTAGATTTAAAGCTTGAGAGATCTTAATAAGGATTAAGGATCTTAGTAAAGCTTAGTGACAATATATTAATAGTATCCTAATTCATCTTCGATAATCGCAGCTTCGACCTATCTCTACTTTTTAGGCTCCCTCAACTAAATCATCAATAACGGCCATCTCATCCACCATCTCTGCTTCAATAGCAGCAACAGTTCCAGCTACAACAAATTTACACTAAATAAGAAGTGTGTAATATGAAATACCCCAGAGTAAACCACCTAGCAGGCTATAAATAATGAGTTCTGAATTACTTTGACTGTATTGAATTAGTTTTTTCATCATATTCTCCTTGGCTGATGAGTCCCATAATACGGAAATAACCTCATTGCGATTAGTTAGGAGTAATATCTAAATCGAATAGGTGAACTAAAATAAACAGTTATATCTAGATATGTATTTTGCATTCACAGTAATCTTAATTGCCTATGTAATGGTACTTGTCCCTAGAGGGACTGTTTTTGCTATGATATTTGTAATTACATTTAGATTTGAGTTAATGCAATAGCACTACATAAAACATCGTTTGATTGTTTTGCACGAGGTGAAAATTAGCTAATGGCGAGTATTTAGCGCATCACATATTAGGATGTCGAAATCAAACAGCAGTTAATATTTCACGACCAACTACCCGCATTCTTTTTTTAGTCAAACACTAGGGCCTGTTGATCTTTGCCGTTTAAATTTTGTTCACCTCAACGCGTTTTGATCGAGGCGGGCGGAATGTGGCCTAGTCATCTAAGCGAGTTTTGCCCAACAAAGAGCATAACGTGTTGAGGTAAACCCGAAGGGCAACGTTTGTTGACTATTTCTACTGCGTTTTCGCCTATTTATGTGGAACAACCACACTGCACAGGCTAAGTATTGTATAAATAACCAACAAATCGTTGCAAAAATAAACTCGAAAGATCAACAGTCCCTAGCACATCGAAGAAAAATATCTGCTCTAACATACTTATTTTTATATCTATTGCATTGCAGCCAACTGTCTCTAATTATTATACCAGAGCAATTTGATAATAAAGAGGATAGTTAAAGGGGCTTGCTAGCTGATCTTTAGTCCTTAATGAGAAAATAGGCATTTCATTACAAAAAATTATGATAACTATAAATTATGATAATTTTAATTTGAGAGTGGATGCGAGTATATTCATTCCATCAAACAGAAACATGCTTATTAATGTAATAGATTGAAATGATGATTTACTACACTGGCGTATACAACATAAAGCTTCACCATAAGCTTGGCTTTCAACAGGATTCTATATGAAATTTTTACATACTATGATCAGGGTCGCAGACCTTGAGCAATCAATTGATTTTTATACCAAAGTACTAGGTATGACAGTGTTAGATAGAACTGAAAACAATGAATATCGCTATACGTTAGTGTTTGTTGGTTATGAAAACCAGCCAGATGGTACAAGCATAGAGCTAACTTACAACTGGGATACAAATCAATATGAAATGGGTAACGCTTTTGGTCATCTCGCGCTAGGTGTAAACGATATTTATAATACTTGTGACAATATAAAAGCACTAGGTGGTAAGGTAACTCGTGAGCCGGGACCTGTTAAAGGTGGTTCGACACATATTGCATTTATTACTGATCCTGATGGATATCAAATTGAGCTAATTCAAACAAACTAATTCTGAAGGAAAATATCATGACAGACTCTCTATTTCAGCCTATAAAATTAGGCAATATTTCATTAAAAAACCGTATCGTTATGCCGCCTATGACTCGTTCTCGAGCGACTCAACCAGGTAATTTAGCCAATGATATAATGGCTGAATACTATGCTCAACGCGCATCAGCAGGACTGATTGTAGTGGAAGGTACTCAAATATCAGCACTCGGTCAAGGTTATGCTTGGACGCCTGGTATTTATACTCCTGAGCAAATTGCAGGATGGAAGAAAGTTACTGATGCTGTACGTAATAAAGGTGGAGTGATTTTCGCTCAACTTTGGCATGTAGGCCGTGTTACTCATCCTGATAATATTGGTGGTGAACAGCCTATTTCTTCTTCTGCTTTAAAAGCAGAAAATGTAAAAGTATTTATTGATAACGGTACTGATGAACCTGGTTTTGTTGATGTTGTTATGCCTCGTGAAATGACTAAAACAGATATTAAAAATGTGATTGAAGAGTATCGTCAGGCGGCACTTAATGCCATTGAATCTGGATTTGATGGCATAGAGTTGCATGCTGCAAATGGTTATTTAATCAATCAATTTATTGATTCAGAAGCAAATAATCGTACCGATGAATACGGCGGTTGTATTGAAAATCGTTTACGTTTTTTAAGTGAAGTTGTTGCAGCTATGGTTGAAGCGATTGGTGCGGATCGTGTTGGTGTTCGTTTAGCCCCATTTACCTCTTTAAATGGTACTGTTGATGCAACACCCGTTGAAACATATACGGCTGCTGCTGCATTACTAAATGCACAAAATATCGTTTATCTTCATATTGCTGAAGTAGATTGGGATGATGCACCTGAAACTCCGCTAGCGTTCAAACAAGCGGTACGTGATGCTTTTCAAGGTACGCTAATTTACGCTGGTCGTTATGATGCAGAAAAAGGTGCTGAAGCAATCAAACACGGTCTAGTGGATATGATTGGTTTTGGTCGTCCATTTGTGTCTAACCCTGATTTACCCAACCGTATTCAAAATGGTTACCCATTAGCTCAACATGATCCAAATACATTATTTGGTGGCGCTGAAAAAGGGCTGACAGATTACCCTGAATATAGTGAATAAATGATGTGAATAAGGGGCGAGTGCCTTTTATGAAAGCACTATTTTGAATAAAAAAGAGATGCATTTAGCATCTCTTTTTGTATCCTTTTTTTTTATATTTAAAAGTGACTTATAAAAAAGAACCTAGATTCAATGTTTGATCATAGGATTTAGTAAATAAGGGGCTTTTAATTTCAAAGTGCAGCGGCAATTGTGGATTAGTTAGCATAGCAAATGCATTGCTATATAAATCGTTAGGCTTAATCGTTAATGGCAGCACTATATTATTTTTACCCTTAGCTATTTCTTTGTTTTTGATATCTCCAGAAAACAAAGCATTGCCTCCTGTGGATACAGAGTAGCTCATGGTTTCTAAAGGAATGCTAAAGTCATTTTGGTTGTCGATATCTACATCTAACAGGATCTCGAGTTTATCCATGCTGGCATTTACCACTTTGAAGTCGTTAATAGTAACTTCGGGCACATAGATAGTGTCAGATTTTTCAAATGGAATACTTAGTCCCATCGCTTTGACACTTCCTTTAACTTGATAATCAATTTTTTTCTCTTTAAATAATAGCTGCTGCAACGAAGATAATGTCTCTTTAGTTAAATCAATCGATAAGGTGACATCTTTAGTGTCATTGGCAGGTAGTGTACCCACTTCAACATTTTCTCCTGTCAGCATTGTTTTTTCATTAAGAGATAAGGTGTAATCCATGGTATCGATAGGGATCGAAAAGTCATTTTTATTGTCAATGGTAAAGGTTGGTTTTAATTGGATTAGATCCATAGAAACTTCGCCCATAGCAATCGATTTGTAGGTGACATCGGGCTCTTTTACATAGTTGCTTAGTTGATCTTTTAATGACGAACATGCAGATATAATAAGTAGCATGGAAATCGCTAGTAAAGGTTTAGTCATAATCACTCCTGTTAATTAATTCAATATCTTAGATAATAAATTGAATCATAGTCTAACACCATTATTCCACTGTTATTTTTAGGCAATATTACGAATAATATTCTAAATATGATAAAGGCGGAGTAACTAAACTTCCGCCTTTTTTTTAGGATGTAAATAGCAGGCTAAGATTATTCACATAGGCTAACCATCATCTCTCCAGCATTATTAATGTCATTAATTGTAAAACTATAAACATAATCTCCAGCTTTAGGGATAACAATCGAAGACTCGGTACCTGGTCCTGCTGCTCGCGTCATTTTTTGTTGTTCTCCAATACTTACTGCATCTGAATTTTCAACTGCAAATTCATAGTTCCAACTACTGCTAGCAAATTTAAAGGTAAAAACGGTTGGCGTTGCTTGATTAACAACTACTTGATAAAGATTATTGCCTTTATAGCTGAATTTATGCGAGTCAGGAGTTGCTGAAAACCCATCTCCACCTGCATAACTCCCGCGGATCCACATGTCTTGTGCTAGCGGTCCTTCGATAGCTTCTGTTTGTAAATCACATTTCGCTAAATCGCCTGTTCCAGTCAGATTGTCAGCCACTTTTTTACCTAATAATGGTCCTTTTACAGAAGGCGAAACTATCTGGTAAAAAGCGGCGCTAAAAGCGGGCAAGGTGATTTGGTAACTATCATTATTTAAGCTTAATGTTTCTTTATCCATTAAGTTAATTAAATTACCTTCACTCCCAATCGCATTTTTATTGATGGTTATGCTTAGGTCTCGGCCTTTAGTATTCACCAGGTAAACAATATTATCATCGCCCGAATCTTTACGGTCGATATACACATCTGCATCTGAATGGATATGAGTTCGAGAGCCGTTATATAGCGCTGGGTGACTTGCTCGCATTGCCATTAATTGAGATACATAATTTTTCAGATCTGCCTGCTGCGCATTTAGTAAAGTAACTTCAGCATCGACTGTGGTTGCAATGCCTTCAATTTTTGCACTTGAACGTGCAACATGATCTTCACACATGCCGGAATCACCAGTACAAGAAGCTATTTTAGCTTCAAAATCATCAACCTGATCACCGATCTCTTCACCGTAATATAAAGTGATAGGACCACTATAAGCAGCCATGAAACTAAATGCGGCTTTATGACGTGCCCAATACTCAGGGAATTTAGGATTTGAGATGAACCCGCGCTCTAATAGATCACCAAAACGCAGCAGATCATGATTACCTATCATTAGATTAGGAATAGCATGTTCGGGATACGCCATATGGGCAAAAAATCCATTATCTAAGTTAGTTGCAAAACGGTTACCACTGCCATTTTCTTCAACGGCAAAGGTTTGCACCATTGAATAACGCATTGGGAAATCAAAAGCAGAAGTTAATGCTGGAGATTTATCATCACCATAGCCTTGGCTGCTTATATCGCTTGCACCACGCCAGATTTCAGCAACCATATAACCTAAAGGATTGACCTCTTTACCATTCATTTCATAGCTTTGTTTTGCAGAAGCTTGCTCAACTGCTGAGCGGATTTCACTCCAATGCTCAACGGGAACTTGGTAGGCTTGATCTAAACGCCAGCCATCAATTTGTAATTCATTGACCCAATATGTTGCAACTTCTTTATAAAAAGCTAAATCGTCTGGATAAACTGCTTCATTACCCGTCGCCTGTTTTTTTCCATTAGTTGGTGTGAGTCCGTTAGGAGATGGCACAACATTACCTTTATGGTGGCCAAATACGCCGTCAAAAAACACATACATACCTTTAGCATGGGCTTGTTTAACTAATTCGCGTGTTTGCTCTAATGTGCCAAAGTTAGGATCGATGCTGAAATAATCACTGGTGAAGTAACCCGTTGCATCAAGTCTATCTTCCCATTCGTTTTGTCCATCACGTTTAATTGAATCGAATATTGGGGTTAACCAGATCGCATTCATTCCTAATGATTTGATGTAATCGAGTGATGCGGTAATACCTGCAATATCGCCGTTATGATGACTCGTTCCGTAGCCGGTTCCATGTCCTGCATTTTTGTCTGCATCAATAAAAGATTCTACCATCACTTGGTAGA
>JBALXF010000559.1:0-2049 GCA_036961085.1 Psychromonas sp. | reverse complement strand
CCTTGAACTAAGCATAAATGGCTTAGTCCAGAGCATTTGCTCCGTATTTTTATACAAACACCTAAAATTAGAATAGGTGATGAATAGTTACATTTTTAAAATAAAAGGACTTTCCATGGCAGGCAGTAAAATTAATCGCCCCCTTTTTGAACAAGTAATGGTACCAAATTACGCACCGCTAGATATGATCCCTGTGCGTGGAGAAGGCTCTCGTGTTTGGGATCAAGATAATAATGAATATATAGATTTAAGTGGCGGCATTGCCGTTAATGCACTTGGGCACGCTCATCCGGAACTGGTTGAGGTACTCACACAGCAAGCTAAAAATTTATGGCATGTTAGTAATATTTATACCAATGAGCCGGCATTAGAACTTGCACAAAAACTGATTAAAAATACTTTTGCGGAAAAAGTTTTTTTTGCTAATTCTGGTGCTGAAGCCAATGAAGCGGCTTTAAAATTAGCCCGTCGTTTTGCATTTGATAATTACAATAAAGAAAAAACTGAAATCATTGCCTTTTTTGATGGTTTCCATGGGCGAACATTTTTTACTGTTTCCGCTGGTGGGCAAGCATCGTATTCCGATGGTTTTGGCCCCAAGCCTGCAGATATAACTCATCTTCCATATAACGATTTAGCTGCATTAAAAGCACATATCTCAGATAAAACTTGTGCCGTTATTCTAGAACCCCTACAGGGAGAAGGTGGTGTTTTGCCTATCGAACATGATTTTGCGCAGGGTGTGCGAGATCTATGTGATCAACATAATGCACTGATGATTTTTGATGAAGTACAAACAGGTATGGGGCGAACCGGTGATCTGTTTGCTTACATGGGACTCGGTGTTACACCAGATGTGGTGACATCAGCAAAATCGCTTGGTGCGGGCTTTCCTATTTCCGCTATGCTAACACTCACTAAGTTTGCTAATAGTTTATCAGTCGGCACCCATGGAACAACGTTTGGTGGGAATTTATTAGCCTGTGCCGTTGCCAGCAAAGCCTTTGATTTAATCAATACCAAAGAGATGCTTGATGGAGTTAAACAAAAAGAACGTTTAATACGTAAAGCTTTGCAGCATATTAATCAGCAGTTTGCTATTTTTGCTGAAGTGCGTGGTGCAGGCTTGTTATTAGGTGCTGTTTTAAATGAAAGCTATCAAGGTAGGGCAAAAGAGTTCTTGCTAGCAAGCGCAGATAAAGGCCTTCTGGTATTAGTCGCTGGCGCAAATGTTATTCGCTTTGCACCCGCTTTAAACATAACAGAACAAGAAATTTCAGAAGCAATGAACAAATTTGAACAAGCAGTAAAATCGGTAATAATTAAGTAATATAATAGTAAAATGTGGTTATCATATAAGCACTAAATTAGTTAAAGCAACTTTTTTAATTGGATTAGAATAAATGATAATCACCCAAAATTTTTTATCTAAAAAAATATTAAAATGGGAGCTCATATAATGAGACGTGAATTAGCAATAGAATTTTCTAGAGTCACAGAAGCAGCAGCATTAGCTGGCTTCAAATGGTTAGGTCGTGGAGATAAGAATATAGCCGATGGTGCTGCGGTAGAAGCAATGCGCTTGATTTTCAATCAAATCGATATCGATGGTGAAATTGTTATTGGTGAAGGTGAAATTGATGATGCACCTATGCTGTATATTGGTGAAAATGTAGGTACTGGTCTTGGTGATAAAGTCGATATCGCAGTAGATCCAATCGAAGGCACGCGTATGACTGCAATGGGGCAATCAAATGCACTTGCAGTTTTAGCGGTAGGTGAAAAAGGAAGCTTTTTACGTGCTCCTGATATGTACATGGAAAAACTAATTGTTGGTCCAAATGCAAAAAATTCGATAGATTTAGAGTTGTCATTAGAGCAAAACTTAAAAGCCGTAGCACACGCTTTAGGTAAGCCCCTAACACAACTTACGGTTGCAACATTAGCTAAGTCTCGTCACGATCGTATTATCAAAGATATGCAAGGCTTAGGCGTACGTGTATTTGCTATTCCAGATGGTGATGTGGCTATTTCCGTTTTAGCCTGTAT
>JBALXF010000558.1:0-2050 GCA_036961085.1 Psychromonas sp. | reverse complement strand
TTGTAAATCAGCGACTACTTCAACGCCATCTGCTCCCATTGCATCAATTCGATTTACATATGGAGCCAGATAATCGGCACCACATAATGCTGCTAAAAAACCTTGTTGAGCACTGTAAATAGCTGTTGCTAATACCAATATTCCCTCTTTTTTAATAAGCTTGATAGCTGCCAGGCCTGTTTCTGTAGCAGGTATCTTAACAACCATGTCATAGGGGAGTTGATTAAGTTGTTTTGCTTCTTCGACCATTTCCTTAACTGTTGTGCTAACAACTTGAGCATGAAAGCGTGCTTCCGGGCCAATTATTTTCGCTAAAGCAGGTAATACAGTGCTTAAACCTAGTGCTGACTTTGCAAGAATCGTTGGGTTAGTTGTTACCCCTTTTAATGGCAAGCATTGGTTAAAGCGTGTTACTTCTCCAATATCAGCAGTATCTAAATATAGTTCAATCATGGTGTTACTCCGTGCTAGTTATTTGATGAAGAAACTATAACGATTAAAACTTGTACTGACCTTGATCTAGATCAATCGCATCTTCACTTGAAGGTATATAGTTTCGTTATTCGAAGTTTCTTGGTTTCATGTGAGGTTCCATGTTTTTTAATATTCAACGTTTTTCAACCCACGATGGAGATGGTATTCGTTCAATACTGTTTTTAAAAGGCTGTAGTTTGGCTTGTCCATGGTGCCAAAATCCTGAAAGCCGCAGTGCAAAGCGTTCTCTGCTTTTTGATGCGCGTTTATGTTTAGAAGATTGTTCATCTTGCCTAAGTGGTACAGCTGCAATTAGTCGTGGCCATGACAATCATATAGTTATCAAACGTAAGTTAATAAGCGAATTAGAGCTGGATAAGTTAAGCACAATTTGTCCATCTAAGGCGCTGACCGTATGTGGCGAAGAGGCCAAGGAAGATGAACTTTGTCAGGCGTTATTAAAAGACAAGCCTTTTTATATTGAAAGTGGTGGTGGGGTGACATTTTCAGGTGGTGAGCCATTAATGCAATCCGGCTTAGTCAAAAATATAGCTAAGCGCATAAAAAATGAAGGCATTAATACTGCAATTGAAACTTGCATGCATGTTCCTTGGAAAAATATTGAACAAGTTTTACCACATATTGATTGTTGGTTAACTGATTTAAAGCACACAGATGAAGTGAAGTTTCAGGCATGGGCAAAAGGCTCTTTACCACGTATCAAAAAGAATTTTGAAATGTTAGCTAAGCAAGGGAAACGCATTGTGATCCGTGTCCCTGTAGTGCCTGGATTTAACGATACTGAAAATGAGCTACACAAGATCATTGATTTTGCGGTGTCTTTAGAAACTTGTACTGAACTGCATTTATTGCCGTATCACACCTTAGGTAAAAATAAATATAACTTATTAGACATGACATATCACTGCTCGGATAAACCTTTAAACAATCCGCTGCTACTAGAAAATGCAGTGCAATATGCGCATAACCATCCACAGAGTAAACAGCAGCTCAACGTCACTATTAGAGGTTAACCATTATGAATCTTAACTACTTAGCAGAAAGAATTACTAACCATAAACATCAATTAATTAATATTCTTACTCCACCAGTCTGTACTGAGCGAGCGCAAGCATATACCAAGGTATATCAAGAAAATGAGGATAAACCCGTCGTCGTGCAACGAGCATTAGCATTAGAAGAGCACCTGCGCACTCGTACAATTTGGATCAAAAATGATGAGTTAGTTATTGGTAATCAGGCAAGTAAAGTACGTGCTGCACCTATTTTTCCAGAGTACACTGTGCGTTGGTTAGAAGCTGAAATTGACAGTCTTGCGGATCGTCCTGGTGCTGGTTTTGCTGTTTCACAACAAGATAAAGATAATATTCATAAGATAACACCTTACTGGCGGGGGAAAACAGTTCAAGATCGCTGTTATGGTCTGTTTACCGATGAACAGCAAGAGCTGCTAGCATCAACGATCATTAAGGCAGAGGGGAATATGACTTCGGGTGATGCACATTTGGCCGTAGACAATGAAAAAATTCTACGCATTGGTCTAAATGGCTTAATT
>JBALXF010000557.1:0-2061 GCA_036961085.1 Psychromonas sp. | reverse complement strand
GTAATAAAACGCGCGCATTTTATCACCGATTTTTGTGCTTGCAAGCCCAAAAAACAGAAAAAAAACAAATATAACTCTAAAGTATTGATAATTAGGTTTTATTTATTTTTTTTGTTGGAATAATAAACAATTTAATTTATCGCTTTTGAGAACTCAGATCAATGTTATTTATTGCATTGTCATGTTCGCCAAAAACATTAAGTTTATATCTTGTATTGCTATTAAATATGTCAGCTTTCCTTTAAAATCCTAGGCAAAGTAATAGCCAGCTAAGCATCTGTTACAAGTTAAATAAATCAGTAAAACCACAAGGAAAGAGATGGTCAATAATAAGCAAGTATTAGTAGTTGATGATGATCGCGCAATTAGAGAGTTGCTCGCAGAATATTTGTCAAAAAATAACTTTGATGTCATTACAGCTGAAGATGGCGTTGATATGGATCAGAAGCTGCTAAATAATAGCCCTGATTTAATTATACTTGATATCATGTTACCTGGAGATGATGGCTTTATATTATGCCAACGCATTCGCCAAACATCTCATGTACCCATTATTATGTTAACGGCCAATTCAGATGAAATGGACCGAGTATTAGGTTTAGAAATCGGTGCCGATGATTATATTGCGAAACCCTTTAGCCCTAGAGAATTACTTGCCCGTATTAAAGCGCTATTAAGACGTACACAGTTTTCCAATGATGAGAATAAAACGGCTAACAAAGCTCGTTATTTATCCTTTTCAAATTGGACCCTAGATACAAGACAGCATAATTTGTTAGATGAAAATAATGAGGTTACCCCTCTAACGGGGGCTGATTTTCAATTATTAACGCTGTTTTTAGATACACCTAATACGGCTATTTCCCGAGACCAAATCTGCCAAGCTCTTCATGGCCGAGATGCCTTTGCTAATGAACGCGGGATTGATGTGCATTTAAGCCGCTTACGTCAGTGTTTAAAAGATGATGCAAAATCACCTAAAATCATTAAAACAGTACGTGGTGCTGGGTATGTGTTTATTGCAGATGTGACCGAGATATACGAATAATACTTATTCATCGAAGATTGCTTTATAGATTGCTTTTTGTTAATTGAGCAGGGGATTTAGCTGCAGATAGATATTGTAGCTAAAGTCTAAAATACTAATAAATCAAATGGTTAAATGGATTAACTTTATGACTTTTTTCCGATTTTTTTTCCACTCATTAATATCAAGAATGTTATTACTTACTATGCTTTCGGTTATTGCTGCACAGATGGTAAGTAGTTTTTTCTGGGTGCATCAGTTCGCTGAAAGTGAAGAAAAAGTGGTTCTGTTAAACTCCAGTAACCTTGCTAAAAATGCCCTCAGTACTATCTCATTTTTCCAAGACTTACCGCTACAGTATCGTTATTTAGTGTTAGAGCAACTGCGAGATCTAGGTGGTAGCCGTTTTTTTGTGTCTCTGAATACTGAAAAAATTAATATTAACCCGATTGGTGATAGTAAATTAAAAGAAGAGGTGATTAGCACTATTGAGCAAGTTTTAAGGAAGCGTATTCCTGTTTCTAAAAATCTAGAAGTCGAATTTTCACATCCAGATGACTTACATGTTTTAAAAAATGATATTTTATTGAAGGATTTACCGCCTTCTTGGGGGGCTTATTCATTGATAATTCCTTCAGTGAAGCCACCCATTTTAGTCTTACAATTAGAAATAGCAGAAAACGAATGGTTATACTTGGCTGCTATTTTGCCCCCGCCTTATTTACTATCAAATAAGTCACTTATTTCACCGCAACAAATTTTCAGTTTAATGTTTACTACGTTATTATTGCTGATACTTATCTATGTATTTTTCTATTGGCAAACAAAACCGTTAAAACAATTGGCAATGGCGGTGTCTGAAATGAGTATTGACCTTAACCAGAAACCGCTTGTTGAAGAGGGGGCTTCTGAGATCGTGGCTGCGACCCGTGCTTTTAATCGGGTTCAACAAAAACTACAACGCTATATTAAGGATCGCGAAGTTTTATTTCGTTCAATTTCTCATGACTTAAAAACACCCATAACACGTTTAC
>JBALXF010000556.1:0-2076 GCA_036961085.1 Psychromonas sp. | reverse complement strand
AAGTGAATGACAATTTACCTCTTACTACGCCTTGCTCTGATATACGAGCTGGAGCCTGACAAAGCATTTTGAGGTAACATGGGTATAATAATTACAGATGAGTTTGCGACAACTCCATTTTTACTACCAATCTTGGTTACCCCCCTACTAGTTATTTACATAAATAGGAATAACTCCTTATGATTAAATCTCCTCTATTATCAACACACAACAACTTGCTCAACTTCCCGAATTAAAAAATAACCTCAATCACAGAGTGTATTAGTTAACGGATTTGCTATCATGCTGCATCGAATTATATGTATACCCATGATACTTCGAAATGCAAAGCCAGCAAAACAAGTTGTGGCAAGATGCAAGGCATAAAATTACAGTATGGTTATTCTGCATAGAGATTTTATAACAACGCAAATTGCCCTGCGGGGCTTCAGCTCGAACACCAGTACTACGTTGCAACAATCGAGAAGGGAATAACCATTATCTCATGTTGCGCCTTGTTCTGGCATTCGAGCAGAAACCTGACAAAGCATTTTGAAATAACATGGGTTTAAGCTAATTAACAGGACTCCCATGAGCATATCTAATCAACTTTTTGAAAAAGCACAAACTATTATACCTGGTGGCGTTAACTCACCCGTTCGAGCATTCAATGGTGTAGGTGGTGGCCCACTATTTATCGAAAGAGCACAAGATGCCTACATCTTTGATGTCGATAAAAAACAGTATATTGATTATGTCGGTTCATGGGGCCCAATGATCCTTGGTCATAATCACCCTGATATTAAAGCAGCGGTTATTGCAGCTGCTGAAAATGGTTTAAGTTTTGGTGCCCCCACTGAAATAGAAATCATTATGGCTGAAAAAGTTAAAAGTTTAGTACCATCAATGGAGCAATTGCGCATGGTTAGCTCTGGTACAGAAGCAACTATGAGTGCAATACGTTTAGCGCGTGGTTATACCAACCGCGACAAAATATTAAAATTTGAAGGTTGTTACCATGGCCATGCTGACTCTCTATTAGTTAAAGCAGGATCAGGCGCACTTACACTAGGTCAACCTAGCTCGCCGGGTATCCCAGCAGATTTTGCCAAGCATACTTTAACTGCTACTTACAATGACTTAAGCTCAGTAGAGCAATTGTTTGCTGAATACAAAGATCAGATCTCATGTATTATTGTTGAGCCTGTTGCCGGCAATATGAACTGTATTCCTCCTCAGGAAGGCTTCCTACAAGGTTTACGTCAGATTTGTGATGATAATGATGCTCTATTAATTTTAGATGAAGTAATGACAGGCTTTCGCGTAGCACTTGGTGGTGCACAAGCACATTACAATGTCATTCCAGACTTAACCACTTTAGGTAAAGTTATTGGTGGTGGTATGCCAGTTGGCGCATTTGGTGGCAGCAAGAAAGTAATGCAGCATATCGCCCCGACAGGTCCGGTTTACCAAGCGGGTACTTTATCAGGCAACCCAATTGCAATGCATGCTGGTTTAGCTGCGCTTAATGCCCTTGATACACCTGAATATAAAAATCTTGCTATACAGACTGAAAAGCTAGCATTGGGTTTACAACGAGTTGCAGCAGAAGAAAATGTCGCATTAGCAGTTAACTATGTTGGTGGCATGTTTGGTTTCTTTTTCACTGAAGAAAAACAAGTGACTAATTTTGAACACGTGTCGGCCTGTGACATTGAGAAGTTTAAAAAATTCTTCCACCTAATGCTCGAAAACGGCATTTACCTTGCACCTTCTGCCTATGAAGCTGGATTTTTATCATTAGCGCATACAGATCAAGATATAGAAGACACACTGGCCGCAGCTAAAAAAGCATTTTCACAGCTATAAATAGATAGTAATAAATAACATGCTTATGCATTTAACTCAGGTAAAAATGAAAATAATTTAAATACACCATCGAGGGCACATAGTTAATAGAGGAAAACACTAAGCAAGTAATAGTCTGCATATTAAGACTGTTTTAGCTTTTCCTCCGTGTAGCGTGCAGCACCTCTGTAAATGAACTCAAACCGAAACGTAGTTCCGCAGTTGATTGAAGTGTGCGTGGTAGTGTTT
>JBALXF010000555.1:0-2080 GCA_036961085.1 Psychromonas sp. | reverse complement strand
GCGGAGTTGCGATCCTTGCCAAATCGCTCGGTTATAAAGTGACCGGTTCAGATCAAAATGTTTATCCGCCTATGAGCACTCAATTAGAAGAGCAGGGGGTTGAACTCATTCAAGGTTTTGATCCTAAGCAATTAGATATAAAACCTGACCTTGTTGTTATTGGTAATGCAATGAGTCGTGGTAATCCTTGTGTAGAAGCGGTACTAGAAAAACAAATTCCCTATATCTCAGGTCCACAATGGTTATTAGAGCATGTATTAAAAGACCGTTGGGTGTTAGCGGTTGCAGGAACGCATGGCAAAACATCAACATCGAGTATGCTCGCTTGGATCTTAGAATACGCCAATATGAAACCTGGTTTTTTAATTGGCGGTGTGCCTGAAAACTTTGGTTTATCTGCAAGATTAGGCGAAACCCCATTTTTTGTTATCGAAGCAGATGAGTACGATAGTGCATTTTTTGATAAACGCTCTAAGTTTGTACATTATCAGCCAAGAACGCTGGTGTTAAATAACTTAGAATTTGATCATGCTGATATCTTTGAAGATTTAAACGCTATTAAAAAACAGTTCCACCATTTAATGCGTACCGTACCCGCTAGTGGGCGTGTTTTTCTTCCGAATGAAGATGAAGCTTTAATGTCAGTTAAACATATGGGCTGTTGGAGTGAAGTAGAATACCTTGGTAAAGACTGGCGTTGTGAAAAGGTAAAAGAAGACGGTACTATTTTTGAAGTCTATCTAGATGATAAAAAATATGGACAAGTTAATTGGTCTTTAATGGGCGATCATAATGTTCAAAATGCACTCGGAGCCATTGCAGCTGCGCGTCATGTTGGTGTTACACCTGAAATAGCAATCGAAGCATTGGCTGAGTTTAAAAGTATTAAACGTCGTATGGAAGTTAAGGGCAAAGTTAATAATATTACTGTTTATGATGATTTTGCTCATCATCCTACTGCGATTAAAACAACATTAGCTGGGTTACGTGCCAAAGTAGGCAATGAGAAAATTATTGCAGTATTAGAGCCTCGTTCGAATACGATGAAATTAGGTATTCATAAAGAGGCAGTAGTAAATGCTTTAAATGAAGCCGATAGTGTATTTTGTTTTGAAACCGATAATATAAACTGGTCTATGCAAGAGCTATTTGACGAACAAGGCAAAAAAGTAGATATCTCAACTGATATCGACACATTGTGTCAGAAGTTAGTACTAGAGGCTGAAAGCAATGACCACATACTGATAATGAGTAATGGTGGCTTTGGTAATATTCATCAGAAATTATTAACCCAACTAACACAGGCTTAATTATGTCTAATTTAACCAATCACGTTTTTAAAGATACTGTCACCTTAGCTGTAACTGGCGCATCAGGTAGTGGCTATTTTTTACAGTTATTAAAAACATTAGTCACTGCGGATGTAAAAGTTTACCTGCTTCTATCAGATGCAGCCAAAATTGTTTTAAAAACAGAAGAAAATCAAGATTGGCCAGCTGAAATAGATCTGTTGAATGAGTTTATACAAGATAAATACCAAACTAAACCAGGGCAAGTAATTGCTCTGGCTGCAAAAGATTGGTTTTCTCCAGTCGCGTCAGGATCTTCTGCGCCGAAAAAAATGATAATTTGCCCTTGCAGCTGTGGAACCTTGGCATCAATTGCTCAAGGTTTATCAAACAATCTTATCGAACGTTCAGCTGATGTTATTCTAAAAGAACGTGGGCATTTGATTATAATGCCAAGAGAAACACCATTCTCAACACTTCATCTAAGAAATATGCTGACACTATCAGAATTGGGTGTGACAGTGATGCCATTAGCACCCGGATTTTATCATCAGCCTCAAACGATCCTTGAATTGCAAGATTTTATGGTAGCGCGCGTATTAGACCATTTAAAAATTGAACATAAAGTTAGTAAACGATGGTGTGATTAACCTAATAATGTCACTTAAATATCAATATCGGTTACTAATCCTGCAACTAGTCATTTAATTGAAATAATTGCAAATAAAGCCTTGCCAATGTGATCTGAATCCCTATAATGCGACCCCACAGACAAGGCAACTAACGCAAGT
>JBALXF010000554.1:0-2081 GCA_036961085.1 Psychromonas sp. | reverse complement strand
CCCTTCCATTGAGCTTACAACCGCTTCAATTTCATTTGGATAAACGTTAAAACCCGAGACTAAAATCATATCTTTTTTACGATCTACAATACGTAAGTTAGCGTCATCATCAAACAAGCCAATATCACCACTTTTGAACCAACCATCTTCCATCACTAAATCAGTTTCAGCTTGATTGTTCCAATAACCAGACATAACTTGTGGGCCTCTGATCTCAATTTCACCGGCACAATTTAACGATTCAATTACCTCACCATCGTCGGTGCGCAGTCTAATATCAGTGGATGGTAAAGGAATACCAATGGAACCATTAAATTTTGCTGTGTCGTGTGGGTTAACACACACCATAGGAGCACATTCAGTTAATCCATAGCCTTCAAGTACAACCGTATTGGTTAATTTTTCCCACTTTTCAGCGACAGACTGTTGCGTGGCCATACCACCAGCTAAAGTGACTTTTAGAAATGAGAAATCAACTTCTCCGATTTTTTCGTTAGCGAGTAACGCATTAAGTAAAGTATTTAGCCCCATAAAATAACTAAATGGGTATTTTTTTAGGGTATTAATGAATGCAGGTATATCACGCGGATTGGTTATTAAGATGTTTTGCCCACCCACCTTAATGAAATACAAACAGTTAACCGTTAGCGCAAATGCATGGTACAAAGGCAGTGCTGTAATAACAGTCTCATTACCATTTGACATAATGCAGCTAAAAAAGCCTTCCGCTTGCATTAAACTTGAAACCATATTTTTATGGGTCAGTTTTGCGCCTTTAGAAACACCCGTTGTACCTCCTGTATATTGGATAAATGCGTTATCATCAGGTGATATTATTGGGCGTATGTAATTACCTTGCTTACCTAGTTTAATCGCTTCACGGTAAGAGTTTGCATCAGGTAACTTATATTTAGGAACCATCTTTTTAACGTATTTAACGACAAAATTAACCATATTTCTTTTGATTAATGCTAATTCATCACCAATACCTGTTAGTACAACATGCTCTACAGATGTTGTACTAACAACATCTTCTAATGTTCTAGCAAAATTAGAAACGATAAAAATAGCTTTTGCGCCAGAATCGTTTAATTGGTGTTTTAATTCTTTAGAAGTATATAGCGGGTTAATGTTAACAACCGCCATACCTGCTCTAAGAATACCTAATAATACAATCGGGTATTGCAGTAAATTAGGCATCATTATTGCGACACGATCACCCTGCTTTAGCTTCAAGGTTTGCTGTAAATAAGTTGCAATCGCTTTCGATGAGTCATCTAACTGTTTAAAGCTCATCTGTTTATCCATGTTCACAAATGCGCTATGGTCAGCGTAATCACTAAAACTCTCTTCAAATATATCAACAAGTGAGGAGTAATGTGATTCTCCGATATAAGGGTTAATACCCTCAGGGTATTTATCTATCCACGGTCTAAACATGTTTTTCTCGATAGTCATATGATTCCATAATAATGTGCATATAAAAAAGCCGGCTAAGAAGCCGGCTAAGAATCAATTAAAAAGATTATAATCGAACATAATCAAGGGTAATTGCAGCAGCTTCTAATAAAAATGCATCAATCGGCTCAAAGTCTTCGGGTACATCATCAATATCCTTTACTTCTTTTAAACCTGCGCGTTTTAAACGCTCGTTAACTCGAACCAAAGCTTGTGTGTCTTTTTCTTCTCTTAATTGAATACGTTCTTTTTCATTAAGTGAAATAGAAGTCATATCTTTTTCAGCGCGATAATATTCAATATCATCTAATAAATAATTAAACTCTACTTCTTCTTTTATACGTTTTTGGTGTTTTGTAGACAACGTATTAACAATAGGATCTAATTTGTTAATCGTGGAATAATTAGCTGATTTAATATTATCCCAAGGTAACGCATTTTTCTCTACACTCTCACCAGTGTCTTCATGATCAATAGCTGTTGGAAAAAGAATATCAGGCGTTACACCCTTGTTTTGGGTACTGCCGCCATTAATACGATAGAATTTAGCAATCGTATATTGAACAGATCCGACAGTTTCAGCATCTTTATCGTAGAATCTTGAAATTCTACGATGTTGCTGA
>JBALXF010000553.1:0-2106 GCA_036961085.1 Psychromonas sp. | reverse complement strand
ACTAAAGGAATTGAAATTGTTGAAGCCACAAGTGGTAATACTGGTATCGCATTAGCTTATGTTGCTGCTGCTCGCGGTTATAAAATCACGTTAACTATGCCTAATACAATGAGTGTTGAGCGTCGTAAATTATTAATAGCACTTGGCGCAAACCTTGTATTAACTGAGGGTGCTCAAGGAATGAAAGGTGCAATTGCTAAAGCTGAAGAAATTGTAAATAGCGATCCAAGTAAATATTTATTAATAAAGCAATTTGAAAATCCAGCTAATCCTGAAATTCATGAAAAAACGACGGGTCCAGAAATTTGGAACGATACAGATGGTGAGATTGATGTATTTGTAGCAGGTGTAGGCACTGGAGGTACTATCACGGGTGTAAGTCGTTATATTAAGCAAACACAAGGTAAAGCAATTATCAGTGTTGCAGTCGAGCCAACAGACTCTCCTGTTATTTCACAAACACTAGCTGGTGAAGAGATTAAACCTGGACCACATAAGATTCAAGGTATCGGTGCTGGATTTATTCCTAAAAACTTAGATCTTTCAATCGTTGATCGTGCAGAACTAGTGAGCAATGATGAAGCAATTGAAATGGCAAGACGTTTAATGGAAGAAGAAGGTATTTTAGCCGGTATTTCATCTGGTGCAGCCGTTGTTGCTGCAGCACGTTTAGCAGAACAAGAAGAGTTTAAAGATAAAAATATAGTGGTTATCCTAGCAAGTTCAGCAGAACGTTACCTATCATCAGCATTATTTGCAGGTGTTTTTGAAGGTGAGAACTTTTCTTAATTCGCAAAGAGAATTATCTATTTTTTAAGGTGCTTTTGCACCTTTTTTTTAAAAAAAAATTCGTATCTCTGACCGAAGTAGACAATTTTTTCTTTTTTCTCCGTTTATGACAGAAATATGTTGACCTCGTCACACTAATTATGGATTATTTAGACTTTGTAAATTAATAATGAATATAAAGTGATTGTAATTAACTTTTGGTCTAATTTTTGCTAAAACTTGACCTAGATTAAAACTTACAAACTATTTATTAGTTACTTTACTGTGATAAAATTTTTACTATGCTCTACTGAGCATGTTTATTCATTTAGTTTTAAATATACTTACACTTTAATAAGGGTTTACCATGTATCAACAAACTGTAACAATCACTGCACCAAACGGCCTTCACACACGTCCTGCTGCGCAATTCGTAAAAGAAGCTAAATCATTTGAATCTACAATCTCTGTAGAAGTAGGCGAAAAATCAGCAAGTGCAAAAAGTTTATTTAAACTACAAACTTTAGGTTTGACTCAAGGTACAGAAGTAAATATCAAAGCTGAAGGCGCTGATGAGCAAAAAGCTGTTGAGACTTTAGTAGCATTGATGGCTACACTTGTATAATTAATTACAAGTTTATTATTGCAATTTTATATGTGAATTTTTATTAGTATTTTAAGGGATATAATATGATATCTGGTATTCTTGCGTCTCCTGGCATCACTTTTGCTAAAGCTTTGCTACTACAAGAAGATGAAATTTCTCTCAATACAGCGAAAGTTACTGATATTGACACAGAAATAAAACGCTTCATTGATGGACGAGCTGCAACATCAGCTCAACTTGAAATCATCAAACAAAAAGCATTAGAAACATTTGGTGAAGAAAAAGAAGCTATCTTCGAAGGGCATATTATGCTTCTTGAAGATGAAGAATTAGAAGAAGATATCGTAGCTTACATGCGCGAAAGCAAATGTAGTGCAGATTTCGCGATTAACCATATTGTTGAAGAAAATGCAGCAATGCTACAAGCTCTAGAGGACCCATATCTTCGCGAACGTGCTGCAGATTTTAGAGATATCGGAAGTCGCTTACTGAAAAATGTGTTGGGCATTAAAATTGTTAACTTAAGTGATATCGCTGAGGAAGTTGTTTTAATTGCGAATGATTTAACACCTTCAGAAACTGCGCAAATCAATCTTGATAAAGTGCTAGGTTTTATCACTGATATCGGTGGTAGAACTTCACATACGTCTATTATGGCGCGTTCACTTGAGATTCCAGCAATTGTTGGTACTAATGATATTACTAAACGTGTAAAAAATGGTGATTTAATC
>JBALXF010000552.1:0-2125 GCA_036961085.1 Psychromonas sp. | reverse complement strand
CTAGCAATCCCTTTACTAGAAAACTTTCAACTTAATGTGGCCTCAATCAAACAAAACCTTGAAAGCAGCAGTTTATTGTTTCTTTGCTCTCCGAACAACCCAACCGGTAATGCCATTGAACAAGACGATATGATTGATTTACTGGAAGCGACTAAAGATTCAACTCTAGTGGTTGTTGATGAAGCTTACATAGAGTTTGCTCCGCAAACGAGTGTGTTACATTTGATGGCAACCTACCCACACTTAATTGTCATTCGTACTCTTTCAAAAGCATTTGGCCTTGCATCAATTCGTTGTGGTTTTTTATTAGCAGATTCGAGTGTAATGTCCTATATCAACCGTTTGATTGCACCCTATCCAATTCCAGATAATACCGCTGAAATAGCTTTAAAAGCGCTATCTGAGGAAGGTCTGCAGGGAATGCATAAACAAACTCAACAACTTATTACAGTACGAGATTGGTTTATCGAAGAATTGCAACAATTAATTATTGTTGAGCACATATTCCCTTCTGCAACCAATTTTGTGTTAATACGCTTTAATACCCAAACCAGTATCTACGATTATTTATTATCACAAGGTATTGTTGCTAGAAATCAAGTGCATGAACCTATGCTTCAAGATTGTGTTCGTATTACCATCGGTTCGAAAAGTAGCATGCTTGAAACATTAAACTCATTGAAAAATTTTAAATAAACATACAGAGAAGGATCTTAAAATGAAAAAATTATTAAGTGTCGGAATTATTGTAGCATCAGCATTATTTAGCACAGTTCAAGCAGCCGATTCAAAAGTGGTGCGTCTTGCTTCTGACTTTACTTACCCTCCTTTTAACTATAAAGACAGTTCAGGTACGCCAGTAGGATTTGATATTGAAATCGCTGACGCTTTGTGTGCACAAGCTGAGCTAAAATGTGAATGGGTAACACAAAGCTGGGATGGTTTAATCCCAGCGCTAATGTCGCATAAGTCAGACGTTATCATGGCATCAATGCGTATTACTGAAGAGCGTAAAAAACGTGTTTTATTCACTGATAAATATTACCAAACACCTGCGAGTTTTGTGACAGCTAATGATTCAGCTATCAGCATCGATAAAGCCGGACTAAAAGGTAAAACCATTGGTGTACAATTAGGCACTATCCATGATACTTATGTGACAGATATGTATGGAGATGTGGCAACAATTAAACGTTATACAGGACAAGATCAAGTCTACCTTGATTTAGAAAATGGTCGTTTAGATGCAACATTTGGTAATTCAGATCAGCTAGTCTTAGCATTCTTAGAGAAAGAGCGTGGCGCAAACTTTTCGCTTGCAGGCGAAGCGGTTACAGATAAAAAATACGTTGGAGAAGGGACTGCGCTTGCTTTACGTAAACAAGATACAAAACTAGCAGAGAAATTGAATAAAGCCATTGCTGAAATTCGTGCCAATGGCACCTATGACAAGATTGCAGCTAGCTACTTTAGCTTTGACATATACGGTGGTTAATCTACTAAATTGAAATAAGATAACTCAAGCCTAACCCGATTCTTTCTGTTGTTGTAGACAAGATATCGGGTCAGGTTTGAGCTTTTTAATAATATTTAAGCTAACACATATAGTCCTTTCCTATCCGCATTCAGCAATTAATATATCCCTATAATGTTAACTAAGCTTGTTGATAACAACTTACTTGGTCTCGCCCATTATGTTTACTCTTGTATAAAGCTTGGTCTGCATGATAAATAAATTGACTAAGCTCTAGGGCTTTTGAAGGGACAGTAGTATTTACGCCGAGACTGATAGAAACTCGGCCTTTATCTGAATCAATATGGGTTATATGAAGAGATTCAATCGCTTCACGTAAAAGATCAGCCATTACTACCGCATCTTCTTGATCGCAGCTTATGATTGCACAAAACTCTTCACCGCCATAACGCGTTAAAATGTCTGTTGGACGTCGTAACACGCTTAATAATGCGTTGGCAACTTGGTGCAAACAATCATCTCCAGCTTGATGGCCATAATTGTCATTAAATTTTTTGAAGTAATCAATATCAATCATGATGATTGAAAGTGGTAATTGACTACGCATGTGTTCGCGCCATTTTAACGCTAATTGGGTATCAAGATAACGTC
>JBALXF010000551.1:0-2129 GCA_036961085.1 Psychromonas sp. | reverse complement strand
ACTAGGCAGTAATGTGCAGTTAAATGGTAAACCACTAAAAGCGTTACCTACTCGTGATGCAGTACTTCCTGCCATTATGCTTTTAGCGGCTGCGGGTGACAGTGTTATTTCAACATTGGTTAGTGCACTGCCACAACGTTTTACGCACAGTGACCGTATTCAAAACTTTGCGACTGAAAAAAGTCAGTCAATTATTACGCAAGGCAAAAAGGATCCAGCAGGCTTATTAGCGCAATTGGGTTTTGAAAATGCCGAAATCAAAAGAGTTGATGAAACGGATGGCTTGAGAATGACGTTAGTAGACGAACGAATTATACACCTGCGCCCATCAGGTAATGCGCCTGAATTACGCTGCTATGCCGAAGCTGATAGTTACACTCAGGCAAACGAGAGTGTTGTAAAAAGCTTGAATAATATTCAGAAAATATAAAATAATTTTAATAGGAAGGCTCATGTCAAAAAACAAAGTTGCATTAATCACAGGTGTTACCGGGCAAGATGGCTCTTACCTTGCTGAATTATTATTAGAAAAAGGGTATGAAGTTCATGGCATAAAACGCAGAGCTTCATCGTTTAACACGCAAAGGGTCGATCATATCTATCAGGATATCCATGAAGAAAGTCCAAAATTTTTTTTACATTATGGTGACTTAACCGACTCTTCTAATTTAACGCGTATTATTAAAGATGTACAACCAGATGAAGTGTATAACTTAGGCGCACAATCTCACGTAGCCGTTTCTTTTGAGTGCCCGGAATATACCGCTGATGTGGATGCTATTGGGACGCTACGTCTGTTAGAAGCAATACGCTTCTTAGGGCTTGAAAAGAAAACAAAATTCTACCAAGCATCAACTTCTGAACTGTATGGAGAAGTACAGGAGATTCCTCAAAAAGAGACAACACCATTCCACCCGCGCTCTCCCTATGCGGTAGCTAAAATGTATGCGTATTGGATTGTCGTTAATTACCGTGAATCATACGGTATGTATGCTTGTAACGGTATTTTGTTTAACCATGAATCACCACGTCGCGGAGAGACCTTTGTCACGCGTAAAATTACCCGTGCGATTGCTAATATTTCTCAAGGTTTAGACAAATGTTTATACCTTGGGAATATGGATGCGTTGCGCGACTGGGGACATGCTAAAGATTACGTGCGTATGCAGTGGATGATGTTACAGCAAGAAACTGCAGATGATTTTGTTATCGCGACGGGTAAGCAGATTAGTGTACGTGAGTTTGTTACCTTATCAGCGTTCGAGGCCGGCATTGAGCTTGAATTTACGGGAGAAGGGCTTGAAGAAATCGCCACAGTAAAATCAATAACGGGTGAGAATGCGCCGGCACTAAAAGTGGGTGATATTATTATTAAGGTTGATCCGCGATATTTCCGTCCTGCAGAAGTAGAAACGCTGCTTGGTGATCCAAGTAAAGCGAAACAAAAGCTTGGTTGGATTCCGAAAATAACAGTAGAAGAGATGTGTGCAGAAATGGTATCTAATGACTTAGATATTGCTAAGCAGCATGCAATGTTAAAAAGCCATGGTTATAACGAATCAGTTGCTGTGGAGTAGAGTGGAATGAAAATTTTATTAACGGGTGCTAACGGCATGGTTGGCAGAAATATTCTTGAAGTTGCTGAAAATCATAATCATGAGTTTTTATCACCTAATAGTTCTGAGTTAAATCTATTAGATATTATAGCTGTACGCCAATATATGTTAAGGAATCAACCAGATATGGTGATTCATGCAGCGGGTGTCGTCGGTGGTATTCAGGCGAATATGGCACAGCCTGTTAAATTCCTGGTAGATAATATGCAGATAGGATTAAATATTATTACCGCTGCAAATGATGCGGGTGTAGAGCAGTTTTTGAATTTGAGTAGCGCATGCATTTATCCTAGTGACGCGGTTAATCCCTTAGCAGAAGAGTTGATTTTGAAAGGAGAGCTTGAATCCGCTAATGAGGGATATGCACTTGCGAAGGTTGCCAGCACACGCTTATGTGAATATATATGTAAAGAGAATCCAAGCCGAAAATATAAAACGATTATTCCATGTAATTTATTTGGTAGATACGATAAGTTCACCCCTAATAATTCACATATGATACCTGCCATTATC
>JBALXF010000550.1:0-2129 GCA_036961085.1 Psychromonas sp. | reverse complement strand
CTGAGTATTCGTTAGTGAGTTTGAGACACTCATTTTGCCGAAAGCAATGCGCTAAACATCGAATGTTAAGGGGCAATATTCGTACAAAATGAGTGCATGTCTACATAACAGTATTAACTATATTTGTAGACAACTCATCTTATAAAGGGGCACAAAGCGACTTAGAAAATCTCACTTTTATTCTAGATTAATGACTCCAATTACCCCGCACTTCTGCAAATAAATCTTATATCTTAAATCTTTAAGTTAACGTACTTCTAGTAACGTCGTATATTGACTATAACGTTGGTAATATTTAGCTGAAAAGTGCCACAAGATATTCAAAAACACACATAGGAAGTACATTTTTATGGATAGACGTGCTATCAAGTTTGATTGGAATAGAGCTAGGGCTTTCCTTGTGACTGCGGAAGAGGGATCGTTATCGGCGGCAGCTCGAGCACTCAATATGTCTCAGCCGACGGTTGGTCGCCAAGTATCAGCACTGGAAGCTGAACTAGGTGTATCTTTGTTTGAACGAACAAATTCAGGGTTAGTACTGACACAAAGTGGGACTGACTTGATGGCACAAGTAAAAGTGATGGCAGACGCTGCAACCAATTTATCATTGTTGGCGTCTGATCATGCTGACACGATTGAAGGTATTGTTTGTATCAGTGCTACGGAGATGATTGCGGCTTTTCTTCTTCCTCCCATAATAGAAAAACTGCGTAACCAATGGCCAAAAATAGAAATTGAAATAATTGCTTCCAGTGATACTAGTGATTTATCACGCCGTGAGGCGGATATCGCAATACGAAACTATCGACCAACGCAGTTGGACCTTATAGCAAAACGTCTACAAGACACTTCTGGTCATCTATACGCTTCTAAAGCTTATGTACAAAAACTTGCAAGTCGACAGGCCGCTGTAGATTTAAATAACGCGATCTTTATTGGGGTTGATCGATCTAATAGTGTCATTTCATACCTTAATAAATTCGGTTTTGACCTGAATTCAAGCCATTTCCCTTTAATTGTAGCTAATCACCTTGTGCAGTGGGAGATGGTTAAGCATGGGGCTGGCATTGGCTTTATGATGGCAGGGGTCGGTGATAGAGAGCCTTTAGTTGAAAGAGTTTTACCAACATTCCCCGCTTTTGAAAAAGAGACTTGGCTGGTTGCACATAGAGAGTTAAAAACGAGTCGTAGATTACGCGTAGTATTTGATTATTTAGCCGCTGAACTAAGTGAGTAACGTTATTGTTCAGTTGTAAAGTAAGTCGCTCACCCATGCATTTTTGCATTTCCGCTATACAATGGTGGCTATTTCCTATCAATATTCACATAGTTATACTTTGCTTTATTAATTAAGTGCACCACTACATCCTGTTAAATAATGTTAAATAATGTTAAGCGTAGGAAATATTAAATGATGAAAATGAGCTATACAGTACTTGGAACAAATAACATGGAAGCGGCAGTTACGTTCTATAATTCTCTTTTCGAAACAACTGAACCCCACCAAGTATTTGCGATGGAAAGAATGACCTTCTGGCAATTTGAAGATTTTGCATTTGCAATAGCCATACCCTTTGATGAGGAACCCGCAACTAATGGAAACGGAACAATGATTGGTTTTGATGTTGGATCTATCGATGAAGTAAAGAGGCTTCATAAAAAGGCTATTGAATTGGGTGGAACCTGTGAGGGCGAGCCAAATCAAAAAGGCCCTCGTTTTTCTGGATATGTGAGAGATTTAGATAAAAATAAAATATGTTTTTTCGATTAAAGGACTAAGCAATCGCTGGTAGCGCATTGTAAAATACGTGCGTCTGTTACGGCTAATTGATTTTGGCCACAAATTTTGAGTAAAACCTGCACGATATCCTATCTCGCAATGTGCCACCAGGTGAGATAGAAAACCAACTTATTTATCGTTCGCAATAGGCTCAGAGTTGCCATTTAGAAATTAACGACCAACGGGAGCTTTGAGCTTGAAGCCGCCTGTCAGGTTGATTGATATAAACTTGTTATTTCTATCTTTCTAGCTCGCAATGGGGGCGTTAGCGAGTTAGCTTTCTAACTTGTATTTCATTGACGTTCACAGTGTATATGTGAATTCACATGTGTACTGTGAATACCTGTGA
>JBALXF010000054.1:0-10714 GCA_036961085.1 Psychromonas sp. | reverse complement strand
CAACAACGGGAACATTATTACCATTAAAGGTTTCAAATTTACCGGCTTTAACAGCCGCTTCACACGCGGCTAAACTAAACACAACCACATGGTCACGCTCTGCGGTGATCATTTCACCAAGGTTCATGCCCATTTCAGAGTTGTAACAAGTAGAGGCAAAGTATTTACCATCATAATCGGCATCGGTATTATCTAAGTTACCATCGACCATCACTTGGAAAGCCACTTCCATTGACTCGGCATCAATCACGTTAAATAAAGAGCGGTAAGTACTGACATCTTCCATCGACGCTTTACCATCATTATTCATTGGAATTTCAAATTCACTGTTACAGATTACATATTTTGTTTCAGGTACTTTTTGGACTCGCATACCGTGAATCGCTTGCACATTCGGAACCGTTAACATCTTATCGGTTTTCATCACATCACAGCGAATACGGGCAACACGGCTATTGGCTTTATCGTTAATAAAGACATATTTACCATTGTAATGGCCATCGGTCATACTCATATGAGGGTGATGAGAATCACCTGCCAAAAGATGCGCACTATCACCTTTGATACGTTTACTTTCGTCGGTTAATCCCCACCCTGTTGCACTATCAGTATTAAACACAGGAATACGCATTAATTCACGCATTGATGGCAGTCCTAAGATACGTACTTCACCTGAATGACCGCCACTCCAGAAACCATAATATTCATCCAAGTCCCCCGGATGCACGACTGTGCTATTGCTCACTTCTGCTGCTTGAGCTTTAGCCATGGTTGCAAACATGGTAGCTGTCATAGGCAAGGCAGCAGCCGCTACACCAATCGCTGCACTTTTACCAAAAAACTTACGTCGCTCTGAATTTTGTAACGAACCTTTTGGATCTAGATCTGTTTTGTCTTCACTCATGTTTACATCTCCGTCGTATTGTTGTTATGTGATTTCACACATCCATTTTCTTTACACACTGGTTAACAATTCAAGATTCGATTGCATCATATAAGTACAAATCCTGAAATTTATTAACGATTTTTTTATACTTCAGTTACCGCAATTATTTGTTCATCATTTTTACGCTTTTTATAAGCTAATTTTTTCAACGGAGGACATTTGTCATCGTTGTAATAGGTAATTTGGCAATCTAAACAGTAATGGCACTCACGCATATTAATCACACCATCTGGCTGTATCGCTTGGATTTCACACTCTTTAGCACAGGTTTTACAAGGCGTTCCACATTCAGGGCGACGTTTTAGCCAATCAAATAAACGCACACTGTTAGAAACAGATAAAGCAGCGCCTAGCGGGCAAAGGTAACGACAAAATGTTTTACGATTGAATATATTGATAGTGAGCAGTAATAACGCCCATACAACAAATGGCCATTCTCGATCGAATTTGAGTAAGAAGGTGGTTTTAAACGGTTCGATTTCAGCAAACTGCTCTGCGAGTGCCAGTGAGTCTAATGAAATACCAAATAGCCCTAGCAGGATAAGGTACTTAATCGCCCAGAGACGTTCATGGACAGCCCAAGGTAGTTCGACTTGAGGGATTTTAATGTAACGAGCAAACTGGTTTATGAGCTCTTGCAATGCACCAAATGGGCATAACCAACCACAATAAACAGCGCGTCCCCACAATAGAATTGTCATTGCGGCAGCACACCAAAGGATAAAAATAACAGGGTCTAATAAAAACAGATCCCAAGAGAAATCCCTAATTAAGGCATGTAAGAAAGTAAAAACATTGACCACTGACAACTGTCCATTCCATGCCCAACCAATAAATACCACTGTTACAGCTAAAAAGGCATGGCGCAGGTTATGCATAAAGGTAGGATGGCGAACTAAGATGTCCTGGAAAAATAAAATCAGCAGTAAAACAACGATTAAAATAATTAACACAATCACTTTAACTTGATGCTCTAACCATACTTGTTCGGTTAGCGTTAATTCTGGCGTTGGGTAAATCGCTGCTGGCGTATCTACATACTTGTCTAGTACTTCGTAGTCAGCTTTAAAGTTATTAAATAAGCTTTCAACTGGGCCTGTTTGTCTACGAACTAATAGCTCTAACTGCCAGTCAGCACCGGGATCAAACTCATGATGAGCAGATACTTTAAAAACCGACATCTCTTTAAATCTTGGTGCATCCTGGCTAAATATATCGGTTAAACGGTTATGTTCTAAATCTCGAAAAGAGATATCATTGTCGTTTTGCTGCACTAAAATACGATCAAAAATCCCTCCTCGAACATAACCAGAGCCTTTAAAGGAGTAACCATTGCCCAATAGAACAATCAGATGTTCGCCCTCTTTTAAATCCTTCATTAACCATTGGTAATCGGACTCTGAAAATAGATTTTTACCAATAGTAGGAATATCAACTAGGCCATAATAAATTTCAGCAAACATCTGATCACGTTGTGATTCAGGCACATTATCAACGGCTTCAGCAGCGGTTCCCACAAACGCATCTTGCACCGTTTGATTGCTTAGGTATAACTTTCTGATCGAGCCATCACCGGTTAATTCGGTCCAGGTTCTTTTTTCAAACACATCACTTTTAATCGTAGAGATGGGCTGAATAATACCTGATTCTTGAGTAATTATTCCTAAGGAGATTGCGGCTTTGTGGGCAGCTTTAGTGATTGCTGAATTCATCACCATGACAGTGACGGTTGCCCCAGACAAGCCATCTAAAGGGATATAACCTTGACTAACTTTACCGCCGACTTTAATTCGATCGCTAACCAATAACCCTGCATATTGATCAACAAAGTCCCATAATTTTTGTTCTGGGATCCCTGCTAAGATAATCGGTTCATGATGTTCCAAAACTTTAGCATTAATATATTTGCCTGCAGGATCAATAACCACCAGCATATTAACCGGTTCACCAGAGTAAGCGGGAATTCTAGCTAGATCATTCGTTTCGAATGCATAACCGACTATTTGCGACTTTTGATAGATGGTCCATAAAAGGGGATCACCCTGCTTTTCTGAAATTTGAGTCAGATCAGGAAAGGTTTCTTGGATAAAAGGTAGAGGGTCTTTAGGTGGACTAACAAATAACGCATAGGCTGAAAATGAGCTGCTCATAAAAAATAGCAACAATAATTGAACAAAGATTTTATTTACTCGAGAATAATCCATCCATCAGCTCCATGCTTATACGGCAACTTATACCGAGCACACAGAGTAGGCTTATAAGGCATTTAACAATTGATTTACATCAATTTAGCAGCATCATTTAGCTTGAAAAACAAACATTTGTGAGCTGTGCACATAAGCAATTAACCTTAAAAAACATAAGGTTAATTGCCTGTGATGTATGTTTTTTTATTAAAACAACTGATTTATAAGGTATTTCTATTTGTTAATGAAATGTTATTGTTACAACTTGTTTTTTAAAAGCGAAATCAATGATGAAGTGTCGTAACGGTTACCGCCCTGCTCTTGAATCTGTTGATAATAACCATCAACCATTTTAGTCATGGGCAATTTAGCATCGTATTTTTCAGCTTCATTAAAAGCAATAGCGAGATCTTTACGCATCCAATCAACCGCAAAACCAAACTCATATTCACCTGCAACCATGGTTTTATAACGGTTTTCCATCTGCCAAGATCCAGCCGCTCCTTTTGAAATTGTTTCTACTAATTTATCAGCGTCTAAACCTGCCTGCTGAGCAAAGTTAAGCGCTTCACTTAAGCCTTGAACAATACCTGCGATACAGATTTGGTTTGCCATTTTAGCAATTTGTCCATTGCCAACCGGCCCCATTAATTGGCTAAATTTTGCATAAGCATCCATCACAGGTTTAATGTGTGCAAAGTCAGTCTCATCTCCGCCACACATAACCGTTAATTGCCCATTTTCAGCACCCGCTTGTCCACCAGAAACCGGAGCATCTACAAAATGATTATCTTGAGAAATAGCTATCTCATTTAGCTCTCGTGCTAACTCCGCAGAAGCAGTGGTATGGTCGACTAGAATCGCGTCTGCTTTTAACCCTGCAAACACTCCATCAGTTGCAAGTGATACTTGTCTAACGTCATCATCATTGCCAACACACATAAATACGATATCAGCGTCTAAAGCTGCATCCTTGGGGGTTGATGCATAGGACTGTTGAAACTCACTCGCCCACTTTATTGCTTTTTCCGTTGTGCGATTGAATACACAAACTTGGTAGCCTGCGTTTGCTAGATGACCAGCCATCGGATAACCCATAACACCCAGACCAATAAAGGCAATTTTTTTCATGTTATTTCTCTTTTATTAAATATGATTAAGAAAGAATAATGAGCATAACTTAAAAAAGAATAAATATAACGGCTGTTTTGCATTAAGATAAAAGGGAAGGAATTAAAAATAGTACTTAAGTAACAATTACTAAGAAATGATAAATTACAACGAGCAAAATATGATGATCACTCCCTTTAAAAGTTTAATCCTGCATATAAAAACGCTATTGCCTGTTGTTCTATTTATTACTTGTAGTTTCAGTGTTCACGCATCAAGTTTACAGGTTGGAAGTACGATTGAGCAGTTTAAGCTACAAGATCAATTTAAAACGGCCGACTCTAATAACCTTGATACCACGCATTTATTGTTTACTCGCAGTATGAAAGGCGGCACTATTATTGAAAAAGCGTTAAATTCAGATGCCAGTCTCTATGAAAACCAAAATTTAATCTATATTACAGATATCAGTGGTATGCCATCACTTGTTTATCGTTTTGTGGCAATGCCTAGTTTCAAAAAGTACCCATTTAAACTCGCTATTGATAGTGGGGGTTATACGACTAATTCCCTGCCTTCAATCGATGATCAAGCAACATTAATGTTACTTAATCAAGGCAAAATAATTAGCATTAACTTTTTTGACTCGAAAGAAACGCTAATTGAAGCCCTGCATTAACACCTGATTTAAATGAAGACCTATCATACTAGGTGATTATCATTTTATAACTATGGGACGTATAAACGCCTTACGTTTTTTTTCTATGGTTTGATGGCAAGCACAACCCAACTGGTGATCGTTAACCAAGCCCATTGCTTGCATAAATGCGTAAGCGGTAGTGGGACCAAAAAATTTCCAACCACGTTTTTTTAGGTCTTTACTCAGAGCTTGGGATGTCGCAGTAATGCTTGGTATTGGGCTATCTTGATTGCCCTTCCCAATGTGTGGTTCAACTGTACATGGCTCCCACTGCCATATATAAGCCGAAAGACTACCAAATTCATCCACTATTTCTATCGCTCGACGAGCATTGTTGATCGTTGCTTCAATCTTCCCTCGGTGTCGAATAATGCCTGCATCAAGTAAAAGACAAGCAACATCATTATCATCAAAATTAGCGACTTGATAGAAATCAAAATTGATAAATACACTGCGAAAATTTTCTCGTTTACGCAGGATAGTCAGCCATGAAAGTCCAGATTGAAAACCTTCTAGGCAAATTTTCTCGAAAAGTTGAAAATCATCATCAACGGGCTGCCCCCATTCTTGATCATGGTATAGTCGATAATCGATATGATCGCTTCCCCACCAACAACGCGTGATCCCATCTTCTGCTGTATGTAAATATTTTTCACTCAAAATAACCTTCCTTTAATTGTGAACGACACAACTTTTAGCTTAAATTCAATTGTAAAACTGATTCTAGTCAACATATTATGCATTATTTGAAAAATTAGAAAGAATTGTGCGCGGTGTCTTAATCACTTTATCTTGGCTTTGTATACTTCCTCTAACGTGTTATTTCGTCGTCTTTTTTGAACGCTAATACCAGACTAGGTTCTTAATAATAAAAGGATATATTCGGCATGACACTATTTTCATGATTAAAAATGGAGTAGCCGATGACCTTCGATATTGCTTTAATTTATAGCATATTAGCTTTAACAATTTTTCTATTTGCCAGTGAATGGGTACGTTTAGATATTACCGCATTAGGCGTGATTATCGCCTTGGCACTGAGTGGAATTCTCACCCCTAACGAAGCCCTTTCTGGGTTTGGAAACTCACTGGTAATTCTTATTGCTGGGTTATTTATTGTCGGGGAAGCGTTATTTAAAACCGGGGTAGCGGCTGGGGCGGGTGAGCAGATTGTACTGCTTGCAAAAGGCAGCAAGCTAATGGCATTGGTGCTAGTGATGTTAGTTGTGGCATTTTTATCCGCTTTTATGAGTTCTACTGGCGCAGTCGCCATTTTAATTCCGGTGGTGTTAAGTATGAGTAAGCGCTTAGGCCTTGCTCCTTCGGTGATCATGATGCCTTTAGCTTTCGGCGCACTCATGGGCGGTATGTTAACGTTAATCGGTACCCCACCCAATTTAGCCGTTTCTCAAGCACTACAAAACTCAACAGGCAAAGGTTTTGGTTTCTTTGAATTTGCTCCCTTTGGTGCAGCCATATTAATATTGGGTGTGATTTATATTGTATTGATAAATGTTACTAAGTTAGCCCGAAAAACTGACAAGCCAATTGATGAATCAAGACTAACCCTAGCGCACTTAAGCGGTAAATATAATATCAATGGTCTTATTCATCGCATTAGTATCCCTAGGCACTCTCCTTTAATTGGACTAACAATCGCAGAGGCCGGTCTTCGTAGTAAATATCGCGTAACCGTTTTAGCTTATCGTAAAAAAGATGGGGGAAAACGAGAAATCAAAGAGGTCCTATCTAATACACGTATGATTGCTGGTGATGAATTTTTTGTAATGGCTAGAAATATTGATTTACAGCTCCTAAATAAAGCTGAGCAGGTAATGTTATTAGATTGGAGCCTCGATGAAAGTCGTTTTTTAAATAGAGAAGTCGGACTTGCAGAGTTAATGGTAGAGCCTGATTCAGGTTTTATTGGCCAAACCATTAAAGAGATTGGCGTGCGAACCCGTAGTGGCTTAAGTGTTACTGCGATAAAACGCAAAGGTGAAATCATAGTCACTAATGCCTTTGATGAAAAACTGGAAGTTGGCGATATTTTATTGGCAATTGGCGGTTGGGATTCAATTTCTCGATTAGAGAAAAATCAACGTGATTTTTTATTATTACATGTACCCGAAGAGTTTGAGTCAGTTGCGCCTAATCGTCAATATGCAGGGCGAGCACAGCTTATTATGGGTAGCATGGTTGCACTACTGACTTTTAGTCCGTTGCCTGCGGTAATGGTAGTGATCATAGCTGCTGTCGCCATGGTATTAAGTGGTTGCTTAAGCATGCCACAAGCCTATAAATCAATCAATTGGCCAAGTGTGGTAGTGATTGCAGGTATGTTGCCAATGGCATTAGCGCTTAATAAAACCGGCGGCATAGTGCTAGCCACTGACTTTCTCTCTAGCTTATTGCAAGGCCAATCCATGTTAATTGTCTTAACTGGACTATTTATAATAACCAGTCTGTTTAGCCAATTTATCTCCAACACAGCGACCACTGTTTTAATGGCACCTGTCGCCATTGCGATGGCCCAGAACTTGGGACTTTCAGAGATGGCATTATTGATGACCGTTGCCATTGCAGCTTCAACCGCTTTCGCTACACCAGTAGCATCGCCTGTGAATATGTTAGTTATGGCACCAGGTGAATATCGCTTTATCGACTTTATTAAAACAGGTACCCCACTAATTGCAATTTCACTTGCCGTTACATTAATAATGATACCAATCTTCTATCCATCCTAGTTTGATTGAGGCTTATATTGAGGTGTAGGAACTATGACTGTTGCACCTCAACTATGGCTAAAAATCCCCCCTTGAATTATTGCTATTATTGTTTCCATTTCAATTTTTTTTATAATGCGAAGCCATTACGATATTACTTAGCCCGCTTAAGACTTCCGTCTAGGTATCATCAGGAAAAATATTTTTAAACTGCTTATATAATTCGTCTGTCGGGATCCATAAATATTGAACAGGTTCTTCAACTCCTAAGCGAATTCTTTTTCTAAAATGGTCTGAGTCATCATAAGGTTCAGGTTGCTTAAAATCATACACATGAGAAACCCCTGTTGGGACCCCATCTACCGGGTTTACTTGTATCCACATGTATTCAACTATTGTTTCTTTTAACGTCATTTGTTCACTGCTACTAGCGCTTATGTAAACAATAGATTGACCATGTCTAGGGACTTCTTCTAAAGAATTATAAAATTTTATATTTAACATAAAATAACCTCTTTAGTATATTGAACTTCATATTCGAAAGCTCACTTACGGTTTCAGATACTGCTGTATAGAGTATAAGAAGAAAGAAAGTACTTTACCAAAAATCATTAATATGGGCGGCTATCTCTAATCTTTCGCTACACCCACTGACCAAGAAGGGTGCTAGCGACATTGAGCAAATTCATGAATGGGAGCATAATTAATCCATTAACTAATTTACCCTTTTTAGCTTTTCGGTTAAAAAATCCACTGCTGCTTTCACTTTAGGCACTTGGTAACCTTGTTTTTGATAGAGCATAAACACCGCAAAATTAGGACTTTGAGTAATGCTAACTCTTGGTTTTATAGTTAATTCCTTGAGCTCGCCGGACTCAATATAGGGGGTTATTGCCCAACGTGGGATCATTAAAACCCCCTTCCCTGCAATTGCTTTATTAATTAACCATTTGCCATTATTGGTCACTAATACCGGTTTTGCTGAGACATCTTGCCATTGCCCATCTATTTCAGATATCCACGGAGTCGCACCTGTTGGTGCTTTAAAATATAAGCCTTTGTGCTGTTTTAATTCTAATGCCGTTTTCGGTACGCTATATGATTCTAAATAACTGGGCGACGCGACAGGGATAAAATGGTTATCCATCAATTTAATCGCCACAACACGTTCGTCTGGCGCATAACCGCCACGAATAGCAATATCGACTTCATCATTGGCTAAGGTTGCTAATTCATCACTAAGGCTGACATTTAAAGTAACTTGTGGGTAAAGCTCGCTAAATTCATCTAAAAGCGGCAGTAATATTCGTTCACCAAACTCAACCATAGAGCTAATATTTAACACTCCCATCGGCGTAGATTGATAGGAACGAACCGCTTTATCGGTGAGATCTAATTGTTCCACTATGTTGCTGACTTGCTGATAATAGGTTTTTCCTACTTCAGTCAAACTGAGTACACGCGTAGAACGTTTGAGCAGTGTCGCTCCTAAAATTTTTTCTAAGTCTGCGACCCTCCGTGAAAGGGATGAAGGTGGAACAGAGAATATCGCAGCTGCTTGAGTAAAACTGCCCGTTTCCACTACCTTGATAAAATATTTTATTGCCTTTAATTGATCCATCTATACCTCAATCTATTCCTCAATTCATACCTTAATTTATGACTAAAATTAAACATCAAAAGTCATTATTGCTTTTTTAGCAAAAAAGATTAGTCAATTACTCTATATATAACACATTAAAACCATTCCATAATAGCTATCATCAAAAAATGGATTTTCTCTTTTGAAGTATCTACATAATTAATTTGGCATTAGACAATCAAGCAGATATGCCTAAAACCTATACCTAAAAATAAACTAAACATAAATGACAGGAAAAGCAGCTATGACAACATACACAGCGATTAAACTTGCGAAGCGCCCAACTGGCGGCCCAATTACTGCAGATTTATTTGAAATAGTTAAGCAGCCGATGCCACAAGTGGCAGAAGGTGAATTTTTAGTTAAACAAAATCATATGTCACTCGACCCTGCTATGTTTGGTTGGATGAGCCCTGATACTAATAGCTATATCCCCCCTGTTGCATTGGGTGATGTAATGCGCAGTGCAGGTATTGGTGAAGTAGTAGAAAGTAATAATCCAGACTTTAATGTTGGCGACCGTGTTACAGGAATGATGGGCTGGCAAGAATATTTTTTGAGTAATGGCACAGGCTTAAATAAAGTTGAAGCGCCGCTGCCTGATGAAGCAATATTATCTGTTTTTGCACTGCCAGGTTTAACTGCAACACAAGGTTTATTTAATGTTGGTAAACCGAAACAAGGTGAGACACTTATTGTAACAGGTGCAGCTGGCTCAGTAGGTTCAATTGTCGGCCAACTAGCTAAAGCAGACGGTTTACAGGTTATTGGCGTGGTAGGCAGTGATGAAAAAGCGGACTGGATTGTTAACGAGTTAGGTTTTGATGGCGCAATCAACTATAAAAGTGATGATTTAGACGCGCAACTGGCAGCACTGGCACCGAATGGTATTGATCTGTTTTTCGAAAACACTGGCGGCCCGATTCAAAGCTTAATTATAGACCGTATGAATGCCCATGGTCGCGTTATGGTTTGTGGTCTGATTGCAGACTACGATAAAGCTATTCCAGCACCAGGCCCTAGTTGGATGAGCGTGCTTAAACGCCGCATCACTATTCAAGGCTTCACAATGCCAGATCACTTACATCAAGCACCAGCGCTTTTAGCAAAACTAACACCTTATGTACTCGCTGGAAAAATTAAACATCGCTCTCACATACTGCAAGGCTTAGAGTCATCAATAGAAGGGTTAAATTTATTCTCTACAGGCGGCAATAAAGGGAAGTTGATTGTGAAACTTTAATATATACCCATGTTAACAAGACTTTTAGTTATTAAAGCCTTGTTAACAGTCGCCCTGTTAAAGCTTATAACTATGTCTTTACACAATTCAAAAGAATGCCAGCCAAGAACTAACATTGTGGGTTTTCGCTACGCCAAAAATATAAGCAAAAATGAACACGG
>JBALXF010000549.1:0-2144 GCA_036961085.1 Psychromonas sp. | reverse complement strand
ACACATTAAGTTTCATTTGACTGGCTGTGTCGCGCATTTGTTCCCACTGCGCAACACTTTGTGTTTGTAGGTCGCGTTTGTCGCGTAGATTTAGTAATGCCTTAGAATGCCAATCGACTCTTTCTTCGTTAGCAATAAATATTTCAACACGTTGAGCATGATTAGGCGAATGTGACATAGCTATTTCCTACCTTTAATTACTATTGCTGATTTCTATAGTTGATCTCTATAAAGCCTGATTGAGCAAGGCACTTATATGCAATACTTCAATTGCCGTGTTATTACGATCGACAATGCCTTGCAAGCTGGTCATGCAAGAAGGGTCGTAGGCAATAATCGCCTGTGCGCCCGTGGCAACATGAGCGTTCACTTTATCGCGTGCCATTTTTCCGGATACATCACCTTCATCAATACAGAAGGTGCCACCGAAGCCACAGCATTCATCACGGCTCGGCTGACGTATATCTAACTCAGGTATAAGCGATAATATATTGGCAAATTTATTAAAGGGTTTTTGTGTGGTTAATTCAGACGAACTAGCCAAATGTAACATTCTTAAGCCGTGGCAACTCATCTGCATGGAAACACTTTTATTTATCGCTTTTAATGGTAATTCGATAGGGCAAATATCATGTAAAAATTCTGTTAATTCGTAGATTTTGGGGGTTATTTGTTCGGCATTTTCAGCTGTCTGTAAACGTTCGATATTTTCTTTTGCAGCCAAGACACAGCTTGCCGCAGGCCCAATAATTGCATCACATGGCTCAGACAAAAGGGCTTTCGTTAATGCATCGACACTACCCTGCGCTTGAGAAACACAGCCCGAATTTGTTAATATTTGGCCGCAACATGTTTGCCCCTTTGGATAAAAGACTTGATGACCCAGTTTTTCTAATAGTTGAAGCGTATCGATGGCTATTTGCGGGGAGAAGTGGTTCACCAGGCAAGGTACAAATAATGCAATTTTCATAAAAAATTCGGTCCATTTAGATGATCTGCTAATAATGAATATGGCGCTAAAATGCTAAATGAGTGTAGTGAATTTAGGATGATGTTCAATAATGGCTGGGTTATATTGAGTTGATCAACACGTTTAATTGTTGATTAATTGAGCTATGTTGAATAATGGTGCTTCTGTGAAAGTGAAACGGCATAAGTATTAATATATATTCAGTTAATATGGGGCTAAAGTAGTAGTAATTGAGACGAACCGAATATGATAGATAAAAATGAAAACATTTAAACCAGCCAAAGGGCTTAAAAACAAGCATTTACAATCGATATTATCGAGTACGGGTCCACGCAAAATTCTCGAAAAGCGCCGTGCTAGGATGCTATTAAAATGCTCTAAACAACATGTTATTGCTACTCCGCAGGGCGTTAAGTTGCTTGGCTACCTGTCAAAGACAAAACAGCTCACTAAAGGCTTAGCCATTATTTTACATGGTTGGGAGGGCAGTGCGGACTCACTTTATGTATTATCTAGTGGTCAAAAGCTGCTTGATGATGGTTTTGATGTGTTTCGCTTAAATTTCCGAGATCATGGTGATACCCAACATTTAAATAAAGATTTGTTTAATTCAACTCGCTTGCAAGAAGTCGTTGAAGCGATTAAGTACCTTTGTGATAAATTTGGAGGCCCACATAATGTACTTTGTGGTTATTCACTAGGAGGAAACTTTTGTTTGCGCGTCGCTAATCTGGCTAAATCGAATAATCTAAATTTACATCAAGCGATTGCAATCTGCCCATTATTAGATCCGCCGACTACTATGGATCAACTTAATAAAGGTTTGCCTGTTTATGAAAAATACTTTGTAAAAAAATGGAAAAAGTCATTATTTAAAAAGCTAAAACATCACAGCCATTTTGATTATGGCAACACACTTAAAAAGTTAACAACATTAGATCAGATGAATGAGTTTTTTGTTATCGATTACACGCCATATTCAACCACTAATGCGTACTTTGAAGCCTATTCTGTGCTTGGTGATAGACTCGATAAACTGGCGATTCCGACCACTGTTATCACTTCTTTAGATGATCCGATTATCCCTGCAAATCAGTTGAGTCAATTATTTAAATCACCTTGGTTAAACATTGAATTACAACAACATGGCGGGCATTGTGCATTTATAAAAAAC
>JBALXF010000548.1:0-2149 GCA_036961085.1 Psychromonas sp. | reverse complement strand
CTGAAGGGAATAAACCATTTTCAACTTGCTCTTTATAGAGCGCAACAGCAAGACGTATATCACCAGTTTCAACTAAGAAATTTTTTGAAAATTTAGGACAAAAGCCTGCAGAAATACCAAACGCATCATGCATTACTAAAATCTGACCATCAGTGCCGTTACCTGCACCAATACCAATAACAGGAATCTGTAATGCCTTAGATATTTTCTCAGCTAAAGTAGCTGGAACACATTCTAGGACTAACAACTGCACGCCTGATTTTTCTAGTAATAATGCATCAGCCATGAGTTGTTCAGCTTGCTCGTTTTCACGACCTTGTACTTTGTAACCGCCAAGTACATTTACAGATTGTGGCGTTAAACCTAGGTGACCACAAACAGGGATCCCACGTTCGACTAAACCAACGACTGTACTTTCAAGCCATTTACCACCTTCTAGTTTGACCATGTTTGCACCAGAGCGCATTAAGATAGCCGCATTTTCAAATGCATTTTCAGGTGTTGCATAACTCATAAAAGGTAAATCAGAGATAACAAATGCAGTTTTAGCAGTGCTTACAACTGATTCAGTATGATATCTGATGTTTTCTACGGTAACCGGTAAGGTTGAGTCATGTCCTTGCAAAACCATGCCTAACGAATCTCCAACTAATAGTACCTGGATTTCAGCTTGGTCAAAAATAGCTGCAAAACTTGCATCATATGCAGTTATACAGGTTATTTTTTCATTATTTTGTTTCATTTTAATCAAGCGTGAAACGCTAATTTTAGCCATGACAGTTCCTAGATCTAAATTATTTATAAATTTGTGTGACAATATGACGGTTGCCCGATATTAATTCAAGCGCTAATGATAGTTAACCCATTTTTATCACAGTGCTGACTCAATTGAATCAGAGACTCTCCATCGGGTAACCTAAGATCTGTAGTGATTTCTAACAATGGGTAAATCACAAATTCGCGCACTTTCATTCCATAATGAGGAATCGTTAAGCGTGTATTATTAATTACTTCTTTACCATATAAGATGATATCAAGGTCTAATGTACGTGGGCCCCAACGATTTTCTTTACGAACTCGCCCCTGCGACAACTCAATCTTTTGTAGTTCATCTAATAACTGTAAAGCAGTTAATTGTGTGTCTATTTCAGCAACCGCATTAACATAATCTGGTTGGTCCTGCGGTCCCATTGGCGTGCTGCTATACAATGAAGAGCATTTATTAAGCACGGTTTGTGGCAAAGCATGCAATGTTTCTATTGCTAGCTTTGCTTGTTTAATGGGATCAGATTGATTGCTGCCAATACCAATATAACTAATCATTATTATCGGCCGTTGTTGCTTTGCGCTTAGCATTTGCATATTTACGCTTTTTATAAGGTTTTTTATCGCTCGGCTTATGCTCTGCTGCCTTATTTATGCTGCGGCTATAGTTGTGCTCAGGTAATTTGTTATGTAATTGGTATTCTTCCCACCAAGCAGTCAGTTCTGCAAGTTCTTTAGTTTGCTCAATACGTGCTCGTAAAGAAAGGAAGTCAAATGCAGCACGGAATTTAATATGTTGATAAACTCGCTGCGCTCGCTTTCCACCAAAACGCGGTAAACGTAATTGTAAAATCCAGATATCTCGAATCGATGCAGTAAAACGTTTCGGGATAGCGATGGTCTTAACTTGTATATTAAGCACTTCGTTCATCGCCAGTAAAAATGCATCGTGGTAGTCCATACCACTTTCAAAGTTCATCTCTTGTGCACGTTGCTCAAGAGGGTACCAAAGCATGATTGCGTAAATGTAAGCTGGTGTTACACGCTTTCCTTCTGAAATACGCAGGTCAGTATCAATTAATGCCTGTTCAATGATCGCAATAGCTTTATCGTCTTCACCGTCTTTAAATAAAACCGGGAATAACATCTGCAACAACTTATACTCTTTTAACAGTCGGTATGTTGCTAAGCCTTGTCCTGAAAGTAATAATTTATTTACTTCCTCAAAAAGACGGGCAGCTGGAATGTCTTGTAAAAGAGGTGCTAAACGACGGATTGGATCTGCACATTCATCACTGATATTAAGATCTAATTTTCCCGCAAAACGAATAGCTCGTAGCATACGCACTGGATCTTCTCGGTAACGAACTTCAGGATCACCAAT
>JBALXF010000547.1:0-2151 GCA_036961085.1 Psychromonas sp. | reverse complement strand
ATAGATTTGTTATTGCTCTATTCTGACTATCGATAAAACCAAGAAAACTACTAATACGCGACTATTATAGTGCACTTGGTAAATGTGAAACGAGTAAATAGTAGTGTGCCAGTTGCTCGCCATTTTTCTGTTGCCGAAAGTGGTTTACTACTATTCATCATAGCTAGCTATTTAGGAGCCTCATATACTCAGCTGTTCCTTCTGCGACTGTTTTGAAGGTTTCTGAATAGCCTGCTGCACGAAGCTTAGTTAAATCAGCTTCAGTGAAACTTTGGTAGTGACCTTTTAGGTGCTCTGGAAATGGAATGCGTTCAATCTGTTTGTTACTTCCAAATTTGTTATTATGGTACGCAACAGCCGCTTTACCAACTTCTAAGAATGACTCTGCTTTACCTGTGCCTAGGTTATAAATACCAGATACGCCTTTATCAAAGAACCAAAGGTTTACTTTACAAACATCACCGACATAAACAAAATCACGTTTATGCTCACCTTCAAATAACTTTGCATTTTCACCTGCATTCAGCTGATTGTTAAGGTGGAATGCAACGCTTGCCATGCTACCTTTATGCTGTTCGCGGGGTCCATAAACATTGAAGTAACGAAAGCCTGTAATTTGTGGTAGGGCTTCACCATGTGCTTTGGCATCGGCCCATATACCACGTACATATTGGTCAAATTGAAATTTAGAATAACCATAAACGTTGAGCGGCTTTTCATATTTTAATTCTTCTTTAAACGTATCATTTCCACCATAGGTGGCTGCAGAAGATGCATATAGGAAAGGAATATCGCGCTCAATACAATAATGTAAAAGATCTTTTGAGTATTCGTAGTTGGTTTCCATCATAAATTTGCCATTCCACTCTGTCGTTGCAGAGCAGGCGCCTTCATGAAAAATAGCTTCAATATTACCAAAGTCTTGGCCTGAAACTATTTGTGTAATGAATTCATCTTTATCCATGTAATCGGTAATTTGCAAATCGACTAAGTTAACAAACTTTGTACCATCAGTAAGATCGTCAACGACAAGGATATCGCTAATACCGCGTTCATTAAGTGATTTGACTATATTACTACCAATAAAACCTGCGCCACCTGTAACTATAAACATCTCTTCACCTCTGTATAAAAATTAGTAACTTAGTAAAATATGATTGATCATAACATGCGAAAATTCTAGCTACGATTATTAATTATTGCATATTGAGACTTAATTATTAAAAATTATTCATTTTAATAATTAGTGTGGGATTGTTAATGGCTTGTTATAATCACGGTTCCTGTAAATAATTGAAATTGAAAGTGACGTTAAGTCGTCATCTAGGGAAATAATATGAGTACATTTCAGTTGATTCATGTCGTTGAAGCAAAGCAACGGATTGATAAAGAAGATATTAAATTGGTTGATATACGCGATCCAAATTCCTTTGAAACAGATCATGTTGATGGATCGTTTCATTTAACCAATGATACGGTTGCGGATTTCATAGATGATGTGGATCTAGAAACACCTGTTTTTGTAATTTGTTATCATGGTAATTCGAGCAAGGGAGTCGCACAGTACCTTTGTGAGCAAGGCTATGAAGACGTCTATAGCGTCGAAGGTGGTTTTGTTGAATGGCGACAAACCTACCCACATGAATAAAATTAAATATCATTCTGTTAGATTGTAAATCATTATATTTTTGATATATGAGTTTGCAATATGAGAACAAAAAGGTGAACAATGAGTGTAGTTGAAACAGATAGTATCGATGCGATAGGCATGGAAAAAGAAGCGCAACGCGTATTTTTAAGTATCATTGATGCGTTAGTATGGGATGAAGAGAATGTACATCTGTTTACGCTGCAAGAAAAAATTAATACTTATCTTTATTTTATTGAGTCAGGCGAGTTATTAAAAGCATTACCCGATGCTAAAGGTTTTGATGTGGCGATTGAATTAATTTTAAAACATATGCCGACTGAGCAAGCAATAACCTTCTTTGATAAAACCACTCAACTGTTGTTAGATAAAGGGGTTATTTTTGTATTTGGCCCAAATAAAAACACTGGCTATGCAGAGCAACAAAGTTAGTTAACTGTGCTGTTTATATCCATGTTACTTCAAAATTCTTTGTCAGGCACTAGCTAGGATACCAGTGCAAG
>JBALXF010000546.1:0-2153 GCA_036961085.1 Psychromonas sp. | reverse complement strand
CATTACTAGCTATAAGTGTCAATCCTGTAACACCAGCTGTAGTTAATACCCGGCTCTTAAGAATTTTAGATATTTTCCCATTACTTAAGAAACTATAAACTGGCAAGGTTAAAATATCATTAGAATCGTCTCTTTCGGTCTCCCAGAGGAGTTTAAGTAATTCTATGGCAGTCCTGCAGATGGGGGCGCAACACCATATATCCTGTCGTTCGTTCCCCCCTTCCAACTTTATTGTTGCACTTTTCAGCACAGGGATTTCTATTCCTAATGCGTTAATAGTAAAGTATGAATTTCGGTGTAGTCGTACTACTTCAGAAATGCGCATTCCAGAGAATGCCATTAGAGTCATAAAGCATATTCCGGTTATATATTTTTTTTCTTTATATGCCTCAAACTCAGTAATAGATTTGACCTTTGCATACTCACGAGTATCAGCTAATGTTTTAATATTTTGATGGGCATCTTCAATAGTATAAATAAGTCTATTCAGTGCTGTCGAGTAAACTTCCGGTATAACAACTGGCGTAGCACCCTTACTTGAGCCATTACTTAATGATGCTGCAAGTTTATTTCTATCAAAATCGAAGATAAGTTGTTCATTTTCAGGAAGATGCGGGTTGGCATATTCAAGCATTGAAAATGCGGTTAGCATACCCTCTATGGTTTGGCTACCAAGCTTAGCATCGACAATTTTGTCTTTTAACATCTCAAAAATAACTGGGTGTGAGAATACAGCCATATTATGAATATTTGTATCAATAAACGTTCTTAAAATTTTTTCTACTTGCCCCGCTTGGGCGCATATACTTTTTTTCGTTATAACAATTCTTTCTATATTAAGATCATCCGTATCTTCCCCCATAATTAGGAGTACCCGTCTTTTCAAATCATTCAAAAGTGAAGGATTATGTTTATATTTATTCCATGTTATGCGATATAAACTTGGGGTCGAATGTTGCTCCTCGTTATATTGATTAAAATCCCATACATCATCATTAAACCAAGATCGAGGTGTTCCATCTTTATTCCACGACACCACAGGGTTAGCATATTGCTCTTCAAGAGCCATTTTTTGAGACTCAATTAGTGCAATTACTTCATGGTCTACGTCTACCTTACTTAATTTCACGTTATGTTATGTCCTTAATACATCATCAATGGAAAATTCATCATCCCAAAATGGGTGAACCCGTATCAAAAGCTTTTTATTTGCTGTTACAAGTTTTTTAGGGGTTAGTCTAGATTTTATGTCTTGAATATTTAACTTTAAATCAGCGTAATTCTTGAGGAAGTGGTCAAGGGACACGTGAAACTCAATTGACTCATTAAGTTTTTTCTCAAAGGATAGTAATCTCCATATGTCATTTACATCATCAACCACACAAAAATTGTCGCATCCAAAACATTTGACTAGATACCCGCATCCCATTGCATTTTTATCATTTTCACTTAACGTCTTATTGTCTTCTAGTGATTTTTTGAATTGTCTTTTTTCTCGAGTGTCGAGGTTCTTACAAGTTCCACCATTAGGTAAGTCATTATAATCATTTTGTTTTGACTTAAGATCATCGTATTCCTTTCTGCTTTTTATCTCAATATTAAGGCTTGCACTGGCACTATCAATAGCGAGTTCTAGGTCGCCACTGTTTCTAGCATACGCTTCCAAAATGTTGGTTGTTACACCCAGTTCACGCTGGTTTTCACGGCGATTTCCTTTGGAATAGTTATGAGCACGATTCACACTAAGACTATGTCGGCCAACGATTACTGAATTAGCTTCGCCTTTTTCATTTTGTACCTTACTGATAATAGAAGATCGGATACGTTGTGTGTTTATATTAAATTTAGAGTCGTTTTCTTTTATAGCCTTTAGTGCTGGGGTTCCAGTTACAAGACGCTTTGTATAGTAATTTAGGTCTGAAGAGTTAAGTTCTCTAACTGACTGACCATCTACTAGCATGAAGAGCGAGTACTCAGTATTATTAAACATTGCATTTAATTTACGACTAATTGGGATGAATTCTTGTAGAAATTTCATCCCATTATGTTTAAGGTTTAATTCAAAACTAGTAACTCTATTTGCACGATTTTTAATACCTTTAGTAACATATGCTCCCACGCCCGTTCTTATATAGGAAACCTTTTGATCAGGG
>JBALXF010000545.1:0-2154 GCA_036961085.1 Psychromonas sp. | reverse complement strand
CAAACCGTTCTTGAGCCAATTTTTTTTCGCCATCCTTAATTAACTGGTGTGCGTCTCTTTCTTGGGTAACTACTTTTCCGGTTTGAATATGCTCTATTTTAGTGTTTTTTAGTTTCACCCCTAATAAATTACACTCTTCTAAATGAGCACAATGGATATTCGCGTGAGACAGATCCGCTTTCATCAAGCTAGCGCGAATTAAAACAATATTAAATAGATGTGCATGTTGTAGATTAGCGCGATATAAGTCGCTACCGGTTAAATCAAACCCGCGACAACTGCCTGCTTTTACTAGGTTTAAATTTTGTAAATTCGCATGCTTCAATGACAGACCGTGCATCATGCCGCCTTTGCGAGCATATTCTTCTAATTTTTTTGCACTGTCTGGTTCTGATTTAATGATATTAGTATCGTGCCAATAGCAAAATTTAGAGGTATGAGTTGTTTCATGGCAACGCTCGCCAAAATGGTTCACATATTGACATGTATTAGGATCAGCCATGTTTACTCCTCCCTATAATATCCCCACAAAGGAATAAGTATAGAAAGAGATAAATTATCTGTGAATATTATTTTTATTAGAATTTTTTAGTGTGCAAAGCCTTTTTAACACATGCAGGAGCTAAAGCATCTATCTCTCCATTATGTTTAAAAACCTCTTTTACGACAGTAGAAGAGATAAACCCTGTGGTCGCATTTGCCGGCAAAAGAATCGTTTCTAACTGACTATTGAGTACTTTATTTACCTGTGCCAGTTGTAACTCATAATCCGCATCGGTCGCGCCTCGAATTCCACGCACCATTGCTTGTGCTTGATGCTGATTAGCAAAATCTGCCAATAAACCAGAAAAAGGAATAACTTCTACTCCCGATAAATGGGCTGTAGATTCTGAAAGTAATGCACAACGCTCTGATAAATCAAACAACGGTTTTTTGCTGGTATTCACAGCCACCGCAATAATCACGCGTTCCGCAAGTTTGCTTGCTCTATTTATTAGGTCAATATGCCCCAAAGTAACGGGGTCAAATGATCCTGGAAAAATAACCGTTTTCATGTTTTTATCACTTTGCTATTTAATTAACGACTGTATCTTTAATTTGATTTAGTCCATCTCGAGCTGAGTCAGCATTCCAGTAAAAACTATACCAGGGATCTGGGTTCTCAGATGAACGTAGGCTTTGTTTTGGAAACTCTATTGAAATATGATTGTCATCAAAAGCATACAATGATGCATTTACATCAACATCACTGGCAAGCCAAAACACAATAAGTGCTATCGCGGGGTAAAGAAACAACAGTTTAAACATAATTAGGTCCTTTAATTTTAGAATTGCTGTATTCATTATCATCGATAGTTATTTAATAGCTATATGACTCTACTAACTATACGATTCTGATAACTATCGAATCAGTGTGCCTTTAAACAATATTAATAAGCATCATTATTATTTTCGACAATATAATAACTTATTCCTTTGCTTATTTATTATATAGGTAGCACAGAGCCGTTAACTTACTTAATCAAAGTTTACGGTTTCTTTTGATTGTTTATAAATGGCGTTTGATAAAAAACTTAAAAATTCGTCACCACTACGATCATCAATCCATTTGCCATCTTTATAATCATAATGATGACCATTTTCTAAAGTAGCCAACCAAACTTGGTGTAATGGTTGTTGACGGTTAATTATTAGCTTACTGCGATTTTCAAACTCAAGCGTTAATAGCCCACCATTTTGGTCATAATCAACATCCGCTCCCGATTCTTCAATCTTATCTTCGATATTTTGATAAAGCTCGTCAGCTAATTGTTGAAATTCACTATCATTCACATTACTTCCCCTTTGCTTTTTAACAATGAAATGCGATTATATACACAAACTACTTGAGTATCTCGCGTAATAATAACTAACTAGGATAGCGCATGAAAAACATTAAGTTATTAAGTATGACCTTACTTTTTTCAAGCTTATTAGCAGGTTGTGGCATGACGGGGCCTTTATACAGAGAGACACCGCCAACCCCACAAGTCGAACAACAAAAAGCAGACTCTGAAGAAAATAGTGAAGAAGCAACATTAAAAGATAGCGAAGCGAAATTAGAAGATAGTGAAGAGACAGTAGCTGATTAACCAAGCCAGTCACGCCCTTCCC
>JBALXF010000544.1:0-2162 GCA_036961085.1 Psychromonas sp. | reverse complement strand
GCATTAGGAGCATATTGTGCTTTTTCACAAGGACGCGAGTTAAGAAATGGTGTACTTAGTGATTGGCTAAAGCGGGCGGCAAGTGCGAAGCACCTACAAAAAAGGACACAGTTGTTATCACTGTTTTTTTCAAAATTAATTCCCTTTGTGCGGATATTAAGTATGTCCTTTATTCGTCAATTTTTATATACGCATGTTGATCTGGCTGGCTAGAGAGATTATGTATTTAAGGGGGTCACCATCATGACGGTCTGCATGTTTTTTAGAGGAAGTGAGCGTTCTTACTGATGAAAATAAAATCCGATAGCGAAGCAGTAAATTGACTGAGAGAATAATAAACAAGATCGCTGTAGTTATATTTTCACCACAACAGTTCCATCTTTACCTCTCCTTAGTAACGAATAAGACCGCGACTAAGGAGAGTAATTATGTATCTCTTATCATCAATAAATGGTTATCAATAAATGGTTATGTATATATTGTTATTAAAGGTATCGTTACGAACGTCGGCTAGTATCTCTGCTGTTTGCAGGTTTATTACTGCGTGCACTACCGCGTTTTGCATTGTTAGACTGTTTAGGTGCACCCTTTAAATCTGAAGGCGGTATCTCATTGCGTGGTTGGAAACCATCGACCTCTTTACGAGGGATCAATTTTTTCAAACGTTTTTCGATGTAACAAAGGCTTCTGAAATCGTCACGAGATACAAACGAAATTGCTTCACCGATAGCACCTGCACGTCCTGTACGACCAATTCGATGCACATAATCATCAGCTTGATCAGGAAGATCATAATTAAGCACGCGTGATAAATTATCAATATCAATACCACGTGCAGCAACTCCGGTCGCCACTAAAAATTGTATCCCACCCGCTTTAAAATCAGCTAATAGTTGCTCACGTATCGCCTGACTTCTACCACTATGAAAAGACTCAGCTTTGATACCGCGTTTTTCAAGTTGGCTGACTAACTTAGCTGCACCACGTTTGGTCTCAATAAAGATAAGAGCCTGATCCCACTCTTCTTCCTGAATTAAAAAGCTAAGTAATGCGGATTTAGCATCTTTATCAACGGGAATTAACCATTGATTAATCTTTAGTACGTCATTTTTGGCTTTGATTCTAATTTCAACGGCATCTTCGATCGCCGTTTTTGCTAAAAAGCGAACTTGCTCTGATAAGGTTGCTGAGAATAATAAATTCTGGCGTTGCTCTGGTAAACGCTCCATGATTTTATTGATATCAGCGATGAAGCCCATATCAAGCATTCTATCAGCTTCATCTAAAACGAGGATTTCCACTTCATCAAAATGAATCGCACGTTGTGTGTACATATCCAATAAACGCCCTGGAGTAGCAACTAGAATATCTACACCTTCAATCAATGCGGCACGCTGTGGCTCAGAATCAACACCACCATACATAGCCAGTGATTTTAAATTAAGGTGTTTACTGTATTGCTGAATATTCGCTTCAACCTGAATCGCCAGTTCACGAGTTGGCGTTAAAATCAAAGCACGAATACGCTTGGCACGCACAACAGGCGCATCTTTTAGGTTTTCTAAAATAGGCAGTACAAAACTTGCCGTTTTACCTGTACCTGTCTGCGCTGCAGCAATGATATCTCTACCCGATAAAATAACTGGAATTGCCTTCTCTTGGATAGGCGTAGGGGTTAGGTAACCTTGTTCGGTTACAGCTTGTACAATCGGATCGCTTAATCCAAGCTTAGAAAATGGCATTATCAGTCTCAGGTATAAATTAAATAAACAAGCTGTTAACGTAAAAACGATAACAGTACAATATGGCTGCGCATTCTACACTATCAACAACTAATAGTTTACAAATATAAAAGACAGTCATTAATCTTTAAAACGCTTATTTTTAGCTACAATAGTTTCATTTAACTGCAACAGATCCCATTTATTTCCATATAAATCAGCGAATACAACCACAGTGCCATAATCTTCAACATGTGGTTTCTCTAGGAATCGGACCCCCTTCGCTTTAAAATGCTCATAATCATGCCAGAAATCATTACTATGCAAATACAAAAATATACGACTTTCGGTTTGATCACTAATCTCTTTCATCTGTAAAGGGGTACTTGCTTGAGTGATTAATAGCTTAGTCTCTTTACTGTTCGTAGGAGAAACCACTAC
>JBALXF010000543.1:0-2168 GCA_036961085.1 Psychromonas sp. | reverse complement strand
CTAACGCAGCACTGAGCAAATCAGCTTGCACTCATCTTCGTTGTTATAAAATACCAATGTAGAACAATTATTTACCTAGAAGCTAAGCGATGTTTGGGTTAGTTCTCCAGCTTATTATAAAAAATAAGCTAATTATGTCATTTGCTTAAACGCCCTGTCTGTTTGAGTCGTTTGTTAACTTTATAATGATATAAACCTGCTAATAATGGCCGGATTATTGGTAACGCAATAATAAATGCCAAAGGTTTCAGTAACGAAACTCGGCTCATTAGTAAAATATACGCATCCATTTCAGAAACAATATTGCCATCTGTATTTTTTACATGTAACTCTGTTAATGCTAGTTGAGGATCGATCCCAAGTTGTTTGAGCTGTTTATCTTTACCAGTAATATCAAACCAACGTACAGAATATTTATTCTGACCCTGTAGTCTTTGATAATTATCACGATCCTTAATACAACGGGGACAAGCCCCGTCGTAATAAACCGTCAATTGTGCTTTATTGTCTATCATCTACATGCAAATAATTTATTTTCATATTAGTATTTATACATAGGTACATAGAGCATAGTTAAAATGATCTACGCCACAATTTATCTGGCGAGGGTAAGCATTCATGAACACGCTCCTTTTTATGGCGAATAAGCTAAATACGGGTTATGAAAAAATATTATAGTTAATCTAAAGTTTAGTATTTCCCCCTCGTTTTACCATCAAAAATAATTCATTGTAAGCATCTCTCTCTTATCAATGAATTCAATTTTATAATTAAACTTGCCTGCGTATTTAAATCAGTTAAAGATCAAAGTCAGATCCTAAATTTTATTTTAAAGGAGCGTCAAAGAAGACTTCGGGTTACACTGCGATAAATAATGAGATTTCTTTCATCGTGACAGCTTTCATTGAAATAGTTATTAATGTATTTTTTACTGACTATAGTAGGCATAATAATTAATCGTAAGCTTACTAATTAATACTAAGCTTGATAAAAGTATTCGAGTAGAGTTAAGCAATGGACGAAGATCCTATATCAACGCCTGTAGACAGAATCAGAATAGCGCCACCAGAAGCACAAATAATCGATAGAATCGCCTTAGTCACAGAGGGTGGCGGTCAACGCGGCGTATTCACTGCGGGTGTATTAGATACATTTATCAAAAAAGACTTTAACCCTTTCTCGTTATTAATAGGTACATCTGCAGGTTCATTAAATATTGCCTCATACATTTGTGGCCAATATAGACATGCCTATCGGATTATTACAGAGGTAACAACAGAACGTCATTTTTTTGATTTATACCGTTTTATGCGTGGTAATAAAGCGATGGATCTGGACTGGCTAATAAAACAAACACAAACCAATTTAAAATTGGATTGGGCACAAGCTTATCGAAACTGTATCGACAAAACAGTGTTGGTAACTGCGAGTGACATTAATAAACAACAAGCAGTGTATTTCAATTTGATGAACGATGACAAATCACTCGCTTTAAAAGCTTCCTGTAATATTCCTGTCATCAATAAACCCATTGATAGCGACAACGGATCCTTTTTTGATGGTGGTTTATATGACCCCATTCCTGTCAAAGAAGCTTATAAACGAGGATATAAGCATATTGTCGTGATTCGAACTGTGCCAATAGATCTTCTAACAGATCGACAGTGGATTTATAGAGTGCAAGGTGTTTTAGGTAAGAATAGAGCCGCAGATATGCTAAGACTGTTGATGGAACATGATAAAAACTATAAAGAAACACAGGCATTTTTAAAAAACCCACCCGATGACGTTAAGATTTATGAAATTCATCCTAAAAAATTGCTTAAGTCAAAAGTGCTTACCAGTAGGATTGAAGATATGAATGCGGACTATCACGAAGGTATAAAATCGGGCCTGTTTTTCCTCAACAATATGCAGCACCATTTTAATAAATAATATACTGCCACTTATGCCATTTCGCTTAATCAAATGGTCAATGGTTGCGTAGGGAAAACAGGATGGGTCAAGGCGCATGATTGAGTAATAGCTAGCTATTGCGATTGAGTGCAACGCAGATATTTCTTGTTTTACCCCGTAAAGATGAGCAGATGGTTAGGCGGATTGGTATTAACTGTATGCTGCCGATAAAAGAGTCGTATTAAAAACTAATATGACTCTTTTATTGCAAG
>JBALXF010000542.1:0-2171 GCA_036961085.1 Psychromonas sp. | reverse complement strand
GTTCTACTGATGAGTTGTACCAAGCTCGAAAAAAGATGGGAATGTTATTCCAGAGTGGCGCATTATTTAATGAACTTTCTGTGTTTGAAAATGTAGCATTTCCTTTGCGTGAACATTGTAAATTAGATGAATCTCTACTTTCAATATTAGTGTTAATGAAGTTAGAAGCGGTTGGTTTACGCGGAGCTAGGGATTTAACACCACAAGAACTCTCCGGTGGTATGGCGCGACGTGTCGCATTAGCGAGGGCACTTGCCTTAGACCCAGAAATGATTATGTACGATGAGCCTTTTAGTGGCCAAGATCCAATTTCTATGAATGTATTAATAAAGTTAATTGATCAGCTTAATAAGACATTAGGGTTAACCTCAATCATTGTTACTCATGATGTCGCTGAAGTGTTGGAAATTGCAGACAATGTTTATGTATTAGCAGATCAAAAAATTATTGCTCATGGCTCTGTAGAAGATGTTTTACAACAAACCGATAATGAATTGTTACAACAGTTTTTACGTGGCAGTAGTGAAGGCCCTGTGCCATTTCATTTTCCGGCTATTGATTTACAGGATGATTTCAAGAAGGTTAGTCGATGATTTTATCAACGTTTGCTTTAGTAGGACGAACTTCTCTCCGTCTTATACATACCACAGGAAAGTCGACTTGTATGTTAGCGCATACTCTGTGGGGTAGGCCTCACCCTAAGCTGTTTTCTTTATTTATAGGGCAGATTTTTCAACTTGGCATTCTGTCTTTACCGATTATCGTAACATCTGGCCTGTTTATTGGCATGGTGTTAAGTCTGCAAGGCTATTATGTATTGGTCGATTATGCTGCCGAGGAAAGTTTAGGCAGTATGGTTGCTCTTTCTTTATTAAGAGAGTTAGGCCCTGTTGTTACGGCTTTACTTTTTGCTGGACGGGCGGGCTCAGCTCTTACCGCTGAAATTGGGTTAATGCAGAGTACTGAACAAATCGCGAGCATGGAAATGATGGCGGTTTCTCCCCTCAAGCGTGTTATTGCACCACGATTTTTAGCCGGTGTGGTCACATTACCTATGCTCACTATACTGTTTAATCTTATTGCTATTTGGGGGGGCTATTTCATTGGTGCAATATGGATGGGAGTCGATGGTGGGACTTTCTGGTCAGTCATGCAAGGTAGTGTTGAATATGGTTCAGATATTGTAAATGGGATCATAAAGAGTGTTATTTTTGCAGTAATGATTACCTGGGTGGCACTTTATAATGGCTATCATGTTGTTCCGAATGCTTTGGGCATTAGTCAATCTACAACGCAAACAGTGGTGATTTCATCATTATTAGTACTGGCAATGGACTTTGTGTTAACCGCTTTTATGTTTGGGTTATAACCAATTAGCAAATTAATGTGATCTATTTTAGTAAAATTATTTTCATAAACTTGGAATAAGTATGTCTAAAAAAAATACAGAAATAATGGTGGGCGTGTTTGTTATTGGGGCTATATTGGCTTTTGCATCCTTAGCATTAAATGTAGCAGGCGTTTCCTTAAAAGGTGAAGGCTCTAAATATACACTTTATGCTAGCTTTTCAAATGTCGGAGGCTTAAAAGTCAGGTCGCCGGTTAAATTAGGCGGTGTTGTTGTGGGGCGAGTTGAAGAGATTACATTAGATACAGATAGTTATATGCCAATAGTACGTTTAGCTATGTTTGAAAATAATGGTTTTTATCCAGAAACCTCTTCACTTGCAATTTTAACCTCAGGGTTACTTGGTGAGCAATATGTCGGTTTACAACCAGGTTTTATTGACGAGGATATCGAAATGTTAGCTGATGGTGACAGTATCGAAGATACTAAGTCTGCGTTAGTACTCGAAGATTTAATTGGACAATTTATTTATTCAATAAATAAGGATGATTGATGCATTTTTTATTACCGTTATTATTATTGTTTTTTTCAGGTTTTGCCAGTAGCGCCGACTTTGATAAAACAGATCCTAATCAAGTAATTCACTTCGTATCTGTTAATACTTTTGCACGAATTCAAGCCGATGCAGATCGTTTACAAGCAGATCCTGCCTATATGCAAGTAGTTATAGAAGAAGAGTTATTACCTTATTTTGACTATAAATATGCGTCTTATAAAGTATTGGGAACACACTTAAAACAAACCACTAAAGAGCAGCGTGATC
>JBALXF010000541.1:0-2175 GCA_036961085.1 Psychromonas sp. | reverse complement strand
TGAAGCAAAGCTACTTGAGTTTAAAATTAAAGCAGATGTAGTAAATGTATTACCAGGACCGGTAATTACTCGTTTTGAGTTAGATTTAGCACCCGGCATGAAAGTCAGCACTGTCAGTAGTTTAGAAAAAGATTTAGCGCGTGCGCTGTCAGCAATGAGCGTCCGTGTTGTTGACCAAATACCTGGTAAATCAGTGATCGCATTAGAGTTACCAAATAAGTACCGTGAAACAGTATATTCCTCAGAGGTACTAGGCAGTGAAGTATTTAAAGCGAGTAAATCACCACTAAGTATGGTTTTAGGTGCCGATATATCAGGGCAACCTGTTGTTGTTGATCTTGCAAAAATGCCACATTTATTGGTTGCAGGTACAACCGGCTCGGGTAAATCAGTTGGTGTTAACTGTATGCTAGTGAGCTTGCTGTATAAGTCTTCACCTGAAGATGTTCGATTAATTCTGATTGACCCTAAAATGTTAGAATTAAGTGTTTACGAAGGTATCCCACATTTATTATCAGAAGTTGTTACTGATATGAAAGATGCCGCAAATGCACTTCGTTGGTGTGTTGGTGAAATGGAACGCCGTTATAAATTATTATCTGAAATTGGCGTGCGTACATTAGCGGGCTATAACACTAAAGTAAGAGAAGCTGCAGAAGCGGGGACTCCATTAACCGATCCTCTTTGGAAAGAGGGCGACAGTATGGATTTAACCGCTCCTGAGTTACAAAAACTACCAAATATCGTTGTTGTAGTAGATGAGTTTGCAGACATGATGATGATTGTTGGTAAAAAATGTGAAGAGCTTATTACGCGTATTGCGCAAAAAGCCCGTGCCGCAGGCATCCATCTTATATTAGCAACACAGCGTCCTTCGGTTGATGTAATCACTGGTCTCATTAAAGCCAATATTCCAACTCGAATCGCTTTCCAAGTATCGAGTAAAATCGACTCACGCACCATTCTTGGTATGCAAGGTGCAGAAACCTTACTCGGACATGGTGATATGTTATACATGCCACCAGGTGTAGGTGTACCAACTCGTGTGCATGGCGCTTTTGTTGATGACCATGAAGTACATAGAGTGGTAGATGATTGGAAAAAACGTGGCGCGCCAAATTATGTTCAAGAAATTCTTGATGGTGAAACAACCTTAGATATGCTGTTACCGGGAGAAGAAGCCGAAACTGATAACGATATAGATGCGTTGTTCGATGAAGTTGTCGCATTTATAACAGAGGCACGTAAAGTCTCTATTTCAAGTATTCAACGTAAATTTAGAATCGGTTATAACCGTTCAGCACGTTTGGTAGATCAACTACAAGCACAGGGCGTTATTAGCGCTCCATCGGGTGCAAATAGTAGTCGTGACGTACTTGCTCCACCACCTGTTAAGGATTAGTTAATGAAAAAAATTATATTATTGTGCTCGCTGTTTATCACGTCATTGTCTGTTAATGCAATGACTGATGGTGAGTTGTTAAAACAAAAACTAGCAAAACATGATGTTATAAATGCAGAATTCTCACAGCATGTCACTAGTGCTGACGGTAAACTATTAAATGAAAGTCTTGGCCATTTATCTGTGACGCGTCCTGGTAAGTTCCGTTGGGAAGTTGTATCCCCCGAAGAAGAACTGATTGTATCTGATGGTCAAACAATGTGGTTTTATAGCCCTTTTATTGAGCAAGTGACGTTAATTAATTTGTCTGATGCGATAGAAGGCACACCCTTTATTTTATTATCGGGCGCCAATGATCAACAGTGGAATAATTACCAGGTAAATAAAGCTGGAAAGCAATTTATTGTGACTGATAAGATTAATCAATCTCAAGATACTTCATTTATATTTGAATTTAATAAAAGCGGTAATGTAAGCAAATTTATTGTGCTTGAGGAATTAGGTCAGCGCAGTGAATTTACGCTTAGTCACCAACCTTTAAAGGCTTCAGTAAATACTAATTATTATAGTTTTGAAGTGCCTGATGGCGTAGAAGTTGACGACCAACGATAATGAAAGATCTTTTCGAATTCAATAATGATTTTCAGCCATTAGCGGCGCGTATGCGCCCTAAATTATTTGCCAACTACATTGGTCAGTCACATATCATTGCTGAAGGTAAACCTCTACGTACCGCGCTAGAAAATGGTGCTGCGCATTCGATGATTTTATGG
>JBALXF010000540.1:0-2180 GCA_036961085.1 Psychromonas sp. | reverse complement strand
CCATCGAAAGTACTGAAATAGCCAATAAGGTAGCCCATATTGATGAATGTACGTGATAACTAACCCCCACAACTAACCTGGAATTATGAAGATCGAACATGTCATTGAGCGCGTTGATATAAGCAGCTGTAAGTGCACCACTAACATTACCTTTGGGATATTTTATGGCAATATCCCAGAGTTTTTTATGAATTAACTCAGACTGTGTAATTAGCTCACTCAACGTAAAGCGATTGCTGAGAACTTGCGTGCGTTGCTTAACGTAGTCTTTTATTAACGCTTGCGACGCTAGTTTATCCTCATTTTCAAGAAAACTTGTTCTTAAAAAGACTGTGCCTATGGTATTAACTTCATCAATTAATAACTGTTTACGGGTATCGTAGCGATTTGATGCAGAGCTAAAAGTAAGCGCTAACATAAATGCTAATAAGGCAAAAAGAGCTCCTATAACCGAGCCCAATGGTGGAGCATCCCCCTCAGTTTTGCGCTCTCTAAAGCGCTTCCCTAAGTTGAACCCTGCATAGACAGCAGAAAAAGTAAGAAGCAGAACAACAGCAAATAGTGCTGCAATAGGTATTATAGAAAAAACACTTGAACTCATAGAGTTAGCCCTTCAATACAACTAGACTTTTAAGTGTAGACTTGTAATCAGGGTTAGAAAGTTTTTCTGCACGATGATATTTAATACTTACTTTTACCCTCATTTATATTTCATATAATCAAGTATTAACTTGCGTGTATCCTTCACTTTAAAAATAAATTATGAAATTTTTATTATCCTGAATTACAAACGACCAATTAAAAGCAGGTATTCTATAAAGTGCTTATTTATAACCTTAGAATACTAAAATCCAAGGTTTTTCCAAAAATCTGTTTCTTCACTTTTATTATCAAGGTTTAAAACATTGAAGGATTTCTCCGCAATAACCTTATTATCTAACTCAATGGTCATTTTCCACACACCGCATTTATCTGCTATTGGAGCCCAAATCGTATCACCCAAATAAAAATCCCAATCATTGTTGGTAATGTGCACTTCACCTGTAAACGCAGACATTAAAATGCCCTGTTTATTATGAATATTTGGATGTTCGATACAATAATTAATTTTACGGCCACGAGCACTTTTGATATTTACAATAAATCCAAATTCAATATCAATTTCTGCTGGAATATCAGTAGTGAATTTTTTGATTTTGGGTAACGCTTTTGATTTAGAATCCCAATGGCTATGTATGCCATAGGTTTGCATTTTAATAACAGGTTTTTGCTTAGCCATTAATAAACTCAATTTAGATAGGAAGGTTTATTGTTGCTCCCTTCTTCATCGAGAGCAAGCAACGATGGTTACTTTGAAAATTATAAAGTTGCAGCTACTTGGTCAGAAATTTCAGCGTTGTGATACACCTCTTGCACATCATCGTCATCTTCCAGCGCATCTATCAAACGTAATAGTTGAGGTGCTGTTTTTTTATCTAGATCTGCTTTTGTAGATGCAACCATAGTGACTTCAGCATGTTCTGAAACAAAGTCTGCTGCATCTAACGCATCTTTAACACCGCCAAAATCATTAGGCGTAGTAAATACATCAATTGATCCATCGTCATTTGTTACAACGTCATCAGCACCCGATTCTAAAGCGGCATCGATTAGCTGATCTTCATCAACTCCGGCAGCAAATGAGATAACACCTTTTTTATCAAACAAATAAGCAACGCTGCCGTCAGTCCCTAGGTTTCCATTTCCACGTGAAAAAGCATGACGAATACTAGCAACTGTGCGATTTTTATTATCCGTCATCGTTTCTACTAAAACAGCTGTGCCGCCAGGTCCGTAACCTTCATAGATGATCGTTTCTAAAACCACACCTTCGGTTTCGCCTGCACCACGTTTAACGGCGCGCTCAATAGTATCGCGGGTCATATTATTAGACAGAGATTTATCAATTGCCGCACGTAAACGAGGATTGGCATCAGGATCTGAGCCACCTTCTCGAGCTGCAACAGTTAACTCTCGGATGAACTTAGTAAATACCTTGGCACGTTTTGAGTCCTGTGCCGCTTTACGGTGTTTGATATTTGCAAATTTACTGTGACCTGCCATTGCATCTTCCTTTTATTTTATATCTTAAATTTTTATGGAGGATCTACACCTCACTATATTGGCTATTATAAATAAAA
>JBALXF010000053.1:0-10745 GCA_036961085.1 Psychromonas sp. | reverse complement strand
CTACTCAGCACCTCTTGTAATTGAGGTGTTATTATAAAAAATAGACAGTAAGTGCTCAGGACTAAGCCATTTATGCTTAGTTCAAGGCGAAAAAGCGCAGTTTAGTGGTTTAAATGAGCATTCTTCAACGATGAAGTAAGCTTTAAATGGCGACGACCTGAGTAGTTACTAATAAATAAGGATTTACCATGCCTAAGGCAAGTGATATTAAAAAGAACACCGCAATCGAATACAACAACCGTGTTTACATTATTAAAGATATTGAACGCTCTGTACCACAAGGTCGTGCTGGCGGTAGTTTATATCGTATGCGTATGTACGATGTGGTTACTGGCTCTAAAATCGATGAAACATTTAAAGACAGCGATATGTTACCACTAGCTGACTTAATTCGTCGTAATGTTATGTATTCTTACCTTGATGGCGATGAGCTAGTATTCATGGATAGTGAAGATTACACGCCATACAACCTTAATAAAGAAAGCATCGCTGATGAAATATTATTCATTGATGAAAACACACAAGGTATGCAAGTTGTTTTAGTTGACGGTTCTCCAGTTGGCGTTGAATTACCAGCAAGTGTTGACCTAGTTATCTTAGAGACTGACCCTTCAATTAAAGGTGGCTCTGCTACTGCGCGTACTAAACCTGCAACACTTTCTACTGGTTTAGTCGTACAAGTGCCTGAGCACATTTCAACTGGTGATAAAATCAAAGTAAACACGACAGAACATAAATTTATGGGTCGTGCATAATATTGCTAAAGCTAACTAAAAGTTAGCTTCTTAAAATGCATTAATAGTGTTTATTAATGCATTTTATATTCACCTCAAAAGTTTACTTCCCATACCCTGAACATCCTAAATTCTTCGCTTAATCTTCTCTTAATACAGAGTTATATCATTTACCTTTTAACGCCTTACTGCACACAAATAACAATTCGCCATAGATAAATAACTTGCAGTGTTATCATGTCGTTAAACGCAAAATCAACGGTAAAGGCTAAAATAATGCAGACAATAAAAACACTCGCAACACTCGATATGCAATTAGGTGAATGTCCTCGTTGGAATGACCTAGAAAATGCTTGGTATTGGGTTGATATTACAGGGAAAACGCTTTACCGATACGATACACAAAACGATAGCCTAGCTTCACGAGTTTTCAATTTCAAACCCGCTTGTTTTGCCTTTAGTAAAAGCAACCAAATTATCTTAACTACATCGGCGGGACTCTTTTTACTTGAAGATTTTTCAGCAGAAGAGCAATTTTTAGTTCACCCAGAAAGTAACCAACCACAACAACGCTTCAACGATGGCGTACCGACACCTAACGGTGACTTACTTGCGGGTTCAATTGGTGATGAAAACTTACCACAAGGCAACTTGTACCATTTTGAAATAGATGCAAAAGGCGTAAATTATAATACGGTTTGCAAAGGATTTAGAATTGTAAATGGTCAAGCCTTTTCACCCGATGGAAAATGGTTTTATGTCACCGACACACCCACTCAGAAAATATTAAAATATCCCTTTGATCGACAAACAAAACAGCTTGGTGAAGCTCAGCTATTTTATAAATTTACTGAGCAGGATGAATACCCTGATGGTGCGGCAGTAGATGCTGATGGTAACTATTGGATTGCAATGTATGGTACCGGAAAAGTATGTATTATTTCTCCGCAGGGTAACAAAATCGATGAAATATTCCTGCCAGTGAGCCAACCGACAATGATTGCCTTTGGTGGTAAAGAACTGGACAAATTGATCGTCACCAGTGCAGCGCAAGGTTTAACTGATGCGCAACTTACTAAACAACCATTAGCGGGTAGTGTATTAATCATCGATGTAGATCAGAAAGGGACCCTGCCATATCGTTTAAATTCAATCGAGATAAAACAGTAAATAGAATAAAAAAGCCCTATCAAATTAATAATAGGGCTTTCTGCAATTATCTTTTTGTCACAAGCTAGACTAGCTAGCTTTAAGATTTTCTTCGGCACTGACCGTTAAGCTTTCAAATAACGTGACAAAATTATTTAGGCCTTCTTCAATTAACGCATCTGATATTGTCAAAGCGGGTAAGAAACGGATCACGTTGCCGTAAAAACCACAGGCCAGTAACACCAAACCATGTTTCGCCGCATTTGCGATAATATCTTGAGTTAATTGCGTATTTGGTTGCTCCGGATCGCCATTTATAACAAATTCAATTGCAATCATGGCACCTTGATTTCTGACATCCAGAATAAGATCTGTATGTTGTGCTTGTAACTGACTAAGACGTTGATTAAATAACTCTCCAATCTGTACCGAACGTTGTATTAGATTTTCTTCTTTAATAATATCTAATACGGCAAGTGCCGCCGCACACGCCACCGGAGAACCACCATAAGTGCCACCAAGTCCGCCCGGTAAAGGAGCATCCATAATTTCGCTTTTGCCAACCACCGCAGAAATTGGGAAACCACCAGCGATACCTTTTGCCATCGTCATTAAGTCAGCTTCAACACCTGAATGCTCAAATGCAAACATTTTGCCTGTACGTCCAAAACCAGTTTGAATTTCATCGGCAATCAATACAATGCCATGTTGGTCACAAATTTCACGTAACGCCTGTAAAAATTCAGTAGGCGCTGCGTAGAAGCCCCCCTCACCCTGCACTGGTTCAACGATAATAGCTGCCACGTCAGTCGGACATATATCCACTTTGAATAAATTTTGTAATGCTTTTAACGCGTCTTTTACTGATACATCATGACGTTCCATTGGGAATGGGGCATGAAAGATATCAGCAGGAAAAGGGCCAAAAAGATTTTTGTAAGGTGTCACTTTACCGGTTAATGCCATGGTTAAATTAGTACGGCCATGGAAGCCACCATTAAATGCAATCACACCACGACGTCCTGTATGCGCTCTTGCTATTTTGACACAGTTCTCCACCGCTTCAGCGCCAGTAGTGACAAAGATAGCTTTTTTAGGTGAAGGACCCGGAGCAATAGCGGTTAATTTTTCGGCTAATTCCACTGCCACTTCATAGGGATTAACCATTACGCAGCTATGACTGAATTTATCGACTTGGTCTTTTACAGCTGCAATAACTTTAGGGTGGCTATGACCCGTATTACAAACCGCAATTCCAGTACCAAAATCGATATAACGATTGCCTTCAACATCCCAAATTTCTGCATTTTTAGCATGGTCTACATAGACAGGATAAATATTGCCTTGGCCACGTGCGATCACTTGGGTTTTTCTGCTTTGTAACGTTTCGTTTGTCATAATTCTATTCCTTTATATCTCTAATCTGATAACTGATAATTAATAACTGTAAAGTTCTTATTTATTTAAGCCACCCATGCACAAATATTTAATTTCTAGGTAATCATCTAATCCGTACTTAGAGCCTTCACGGCCACTACCCGACTGCTTAACACCACCAAATGGTGCTGCTGCATTTGATATTAAACCTTCATTGATACCGACCATGCCATACTCTAACCCTTCGGCAACACGCCAGACTCGACCTATATCTCGAGAGTAAAAATAAGCGGCTAAGCCATATTCACTATCATTTGCCATGGCCAGCACTTGCTCTTCATTATCAAACGCAATAATAGGTGATACCGGACCAAAAATTTCATTGCGTGCAATCGCCATATCATTACTGACATTAGACAAAATAGTAGGTTGATAGAAAGTATCACCAAAGCTATCTCGCTGACCGCCCAAAATCACTTTAGCGCCTTGCGCAATGGAATCACTCACTAATTTGTCGACATCATTAACCGCGGTTGCAGAGATCATGGGACCAATATTAACGCCTTCGCTTAAACCATCACCTAATGACAACTTCTCAACTGCAGCAGTAAATTTTTGTGTAAATGTATCCAGCACAGCTTGTTGCACAAAAATTCTATTGGTACAAACACAGGTTTGTCCTGCATTGCGATATTTAGACACCATTGCCCCTTCAACAGCAGCGTCTATATCGGCATCATCAAATACGATAAAGGGTGCGTTACCACCTAATTCCATCGATACTTTTTTAACCGTTGTTGCACATTGGCTAATTAATAACTTACCAATAGCCGTTGAACCGGTGAAAGTAAATTTAGCAATGTCCGGGTGCTGGGTTAATACCTTTCCAATGCCCGAAGCATCTGTGCCAACCACAACATTAAATACACCAGCAGGTATTCCCGCTCTTTCAGCAAGCTCTGCCATAGCAAGCGCAGATAATGGTGTTTGCGTTGCAGGGCGAACCACAAATGTACAACCCGCAGATAAAGCTGCCGCTGCTTTCCTAGCAATCATGGCATTGGGAAAGTTCCAAGGAGTAATAGAAGCAACGACGCCAACAGGCTGCTTAACCACAATAATACGTTTGTCACCTGATGGTGCAGGAATGGTATCACCGTAAACACGTTTACCTTCTTCGGCAAACCACTCAACAAAAGCGGCACCGTAGCCAATTTCACCTTTTGCTTCTGCAAGGGGCTTACCTTGCTCTAACGTAAGAATACGGGCTAAATCATCTTGGTGTTCCATCATCAAATTGAACCAATTACGCATTAAAGAAGCACGTTCATTGGCAGACTTTGCAGACCATTTTTTTAATGCATTTTTCGCAGATTTAACCGCCAATTCAGTTTCAACAATACCTGCGTTAGACACTTTCGCTAATAACTCACCAGTAGCAGGATTGGTTACATCAAAATATGATTCACTGGTGTGCCAGCTGCCATCAATATACGAAAAGGTTTTAAGTAATTGATTATCTTTTAATCCGTGCATTGTTTTATCCAATGTGATTTCTCCAATTTGATTTCCATATTTGAAAACGTTTTAACATGCTTCAATTAGCAAGTTAAATAAGTAGTTGCATCTTTAAAGCTGCTTATCTGTCACTATTGAATAACAATATCAAATGATGTTAAATACAAAACATTAAACAATAAGTTTGAGGCTCATAAAACTTTGAATAAAACGTCGATAATCCCAAGACCGATTGCTGAGTATGATTTACGCTTATTACGTATTTTCGTTTCTGTAGTAGAAAATGGTGGCTTTGCTGCTGCAGAGGTCGCACTGGGAGTCACTCGCTCTACTATTAGCATACATATGTCAAACCTCGAAGAGCGTATGAAACTTAAGCTATGTTTGCGCGGACGCGGCGGATTTTCACTTACTGAAGACGGGCAAACGATATATCGAGCGGTTATTAATTTATTCGAATCTTTGAATGACTTCTCATTATTGGTAGGCACTTTAAGTAAGGAGCTTAGTGGTGAATTAGTTATTTTATGCGCCGATCAATTAAATCAGTCGAGACAAAATAAACTTGCCGAAGTGGTAAAACTTATCCATGCCAACTCCCCTAACCTGCACCTAGTTTTAGATACGGAACCGATCGCTAATATTGAGAAATCACTATTAAAAGATAAAGCGCATATCGGTTTATTCCCAGATTATCAGCACATAGAAGGTTTGCATTACCAGCACCTTAACAGTGAGGCTGTTTATCTCTGTTGCAGTAAAAAACATCCATTTTTTAACAAAGTAGATACCCTAATTGACAAACAGGAATTGGCAACAGCACCTGCAATACATCCCGGAATAGATGTCGATTCCTCTGGTATTGAGCAGTTGCAAAAATTGAATCTTGCAGCTAAGTCCTATCAATTTGACACTCGAAAAGCGATGATTTTGTCTGGCTGTTATATTGGTTTCATGCCGCAAAGTTATATCCAAGATGAGTTAAATCAGGGGGAAATAAGAATCATTCAACCTAGTCAGCTTACTTATCAATTTAATTTATCATTAGTTGCTAAAAAGTCCCCTCGAGAAGCGAATAAAGTGAAGTTATTAACGGAGATATTTAATCGTGTTTTCATTGATCCAGCGCTATGATTTTACTGGATTTCATCCTAACTCATATTGCTTGTCAGAGACTCAATGCTAAAATAGCTGTGCGACAACTGTTGCTATAAAACACTGAGCAAATAATGACTAATTTTCCAATCCCAAATATTAACTGGCCGACTGAACTATCGGATAATTTTAAAAAAAAATTACTGTCTATAGCGCAACAATCTACAACCTTAAAAAACCAATCTTTGAACATGCTTTATGACGATAACGCAGGCATTTATTATTTATCCGATGGGATAGTCACCGTATATTACACCTGCGACAATACTAATAGTTTGCAAGGCATGGTATGTGGCCCTAAAGATTGGCTCGGATCTTTTGATATAACCTCGAACTCTGAAACATGTTTATTAGTCGAAAAATTGGAGGAGGTTAACTATTTATTTTTTCCTAGTCATAAAATAAAAAAATTAGCCGAAACGGAACCCGAAGTCTTTGCTTGGTTATATTATTGCACCGCAAAAATGCAACCAAAAATATTACAAAGTATGCTTATATGCGCACATAATAAAGAGATACGTATCGTTTATACCCTGCTAACCCTAGCAAACTATCAACGCGTATTATTAGGTCAACAAACGTCATTACATATAAATCAACAACAATTAAGCACAATAACTGGTTTATCTCGACCAAGAATTAATGAGGTATTAAAGAAAATTGAAAAAGACAATGAAATCGTTATTGAACGAGGGAAAATTCATATTATAGATAAAGTGGCCCTAGGAAAGCGTCTCGAACCAGCCAGCTTAATATTTTCAGACCCAAGAAAAATAATCGCTTAACATTTATTTAAGTAAAATTTATAACTACTACTATATTTCCTATATACAGCAGATTTTTTCAACTATAAACCCTTTAGTGTTGCTTATAATTACCTAGAGAGTTGCAGAAAACAGAAGCAGTATTCTAAATGATTGCTGAGTTCTGACAATTATCATCAATGTACTCGCTCTTTTGGCTATGTTGAACTTGAATATGACGAGCTTAAATCAGTTGTATTATTTATCGAAATAACCTGTTATTTTAACGTAACTAATTAATTTTACTAACGGAATTTACTATGGACATTATATTTGAATACTTTCTGAGAATTGAGGTTTTTGCTCTCGTACTAGTAGTGGTGATCTTAAAACAATCAATCATTTTTGTACCGCAAAACCGAGCTTTCCTGATCGAACGTTTTGGTAAATACCAATCGACTCGCGAAGCTGGTTTAAATTTTCTTATTCCTTTCATTGATCACATTGGTGCGAATCGCTCATTAAAAGAACAAGCTGTTGATGTGCCAAGCCAAAGTGCCATCACTAAGGACAATATTTCGTTAAGTGTTGATGGCGTTCTTTATTTTAGGGTGTTGGATCCGTATAAGGCGACTTACGGGGTTGATGATTATGTATTCGCGGTCACTCAATTAGCGCAAACAACCATGCGTTCTGAACTAGGTAAAATGGAGCTAGATAAAACATTTGAAGAGCGTGATGTCCTAAATACCAATATTGTTGCATCAATTAATGACGCCGCTGGTCCATGGGGAATCCAGGTTTTACGTTATGAAATAAAAGATATAGTGCCACCACAAACCGTGATGGAGGCAATGGAAACACAAATGAAAGCAGAGCGGATAAAACGAGCTCAAATATTAGAATCAGAAGGCGACAGACAAGCTGCAATTAATGTAGCGGAAGGTCAAAAACGCTCAGTTGTCTTAAATGCAGAAGCTGAAAAAGAAGAACAAGTACTACGTGCACAGGGTGAAGCGCAAGCTATTATTGCTGTTGCAGAGGCTCAGGCAGAAGCACTGCGCAAGGTCGGTGAGGCAGCTAATACCGAAGAAGGACAGAAAGCGATTCAGTTAGATTTAGCCACCAAGGCGATTGAAGCTAAGGCGGCGATTGCTAAGGAATCTTCTGTTGTATTGCTACCAGACAGCGGCAATGATGCAGCATCGGTGGTTGCACAGGCAATGACTATAATTAATAGCTTAAATAAAGGCTAATTATGGAATATATTTACACGCATTTACCACAAACTTTAGTCGTGCTTGGGTTGATTTTATTAGCAATCGAAGTGCTAGTATTAGGTTTTTCTACCTTTGTTTTGTTCTTTATTGGAATAGGCTCTATCGCTACCGGTGTGCTGATGGCGCTGGGACTTATCCCTGAAACTGTGCTTACTTCATTATTGGCAACGGCAATAATATCGATAGTCGTTACCTTAATCGGTTGGAAACCAATGAAACGCATGCAAAATAAAGTAGAGATAAGTACTGTAAATAATGACATGATCGGCCATAGGTTTATATTAACAGAAGAATTACTGATCGGGCGAACGACCACTCACCGCTATTCAGGTATCGATTGGCAAGTCAAAGCCAAACAGGAAATAGCAGCGGGAACTGAAGTAAAAATAATCAGCATGGAAGTTGGTTTGTTGACTGTCGAGCGAGTTGACTAATGGGAGAGTTCCTTTAACACATCTTATAACAACCTAGTTTAAATAACATATTTGAAACGATCTTCAATCATAAAAAGATTCAAGATCGTTTTTCAATAGGAAACATCCCCTCCCCTAAAGGTAGTTCGCGTTAAAACCTCAACGTTTATAAAGTGATTTTAAAGTAGACAGATATATTAGTCACTATCACGGTGATAGATGGTAATATTGGCATTGTTGATAAGAAAAATCAGTAACACTTTTATTTTTAAATAATTGTATAAAAATATCATGTAAAAAACAGTAAGGTTGATTATGTCTCAAAAAATTTATTGTATTGCTATGTTTAAGCCTAAAGCAGGCAAGTTAAACGAGTTATTTAACGTATTACAATCGCTAGAAGCGAATACCCTTCGTGAAGATGGTTGCATTCAGTATATGGTGACCCGTCATATAAAAAGTGATTTTGCAGGCGGGGAAAGCTTCCCTATTGTATTTAATGAGATTTGGCGTGATCAGGCTTCATTTGAAGCACATTGCCAACGCAAAGAGATTGTGTCATTTTTTGAAACCCAATGTGTTGCTGAAACCGGGCTAGTAGAGCAACACAATGTTTGCGTATACAGTGATCAACCTGAAAATTACGATGCACCGCAAATAAAATAAATGAAATACTCGACTTTTATTTTAAAAGTCGAGCTTCTTAAAATTTGCTTTATTGAGGAACACTTTTACAATAATAAAATCAATTTAAATGTGTACATGCTATTTGCACGGATGACTTATTTAATAAAAGAGGATTTTATGCCCCGCTACTTTTCTAAAACTAGCTTATTTACACTGTTATTATTTTCTTCTTTTTCAATATCTTCCTTTGCCGAACAAGAGTTCTCTACACGTATAGTTGGTGGTCAAGAAAGCCAGCCAGACGAATGGCCTTGGATAGTAAGTGTTAAATCCGCTATCAAGTTAGAACATGTTTGTGGTGGTTCTCTGATTGCAGATAAATGGATACTAACCGCAGCGCATTGTGTTATCTATAAAGGGCGAGTTATTTCTCCATTACAGTTATCTGCAACAATCGGTGAATATGATCTTAGTCGAGACTCTTCTAATGTAACCATTGATCAAATTTTTGTGCATCCAGATTATAATAGTGAAAATCAGCTTAATGATATTGCACTTTTAAAGTTAGCTAATCCAGTCAATAACGTCCCTTTGACTATTGCCAGTAGTCAGGTAACTACTGATGCAATCGCTAATCAAAACGACGTGTCTGCATTAGGCTGGGGCTCCACGACAGCCAATAACCCGGGGGAAATCGTTGCAGCACAACAACCCGATATTCTACGTCATGTAAAAATGCCATTAATGACTGATGCTATGTGTAGCAATTATTTATCTGATCAATACCGTAGTCCAGAGATGCTTTGTGCAGGCTTAATCGAAGGTGGACTAGATTCCTGTCAAGGTGACAGCGGCGGTCCATTAGTGATTGAACAAGACGGTGAATGGCAACAACTTGGTATTGTCAGTTGGGGTTATGGCTGTGCTGCGGCTGGCTACCCAGGTGTTTATGCCCGCACTTCGAATTACAGCGAATGGGTTAATAATATTATTGAAGGTATTAATGCAACTAGCAAACTTGAGTTCAATGATATTGAACTTAATAATGATGGTATACAAAACATTGAAATAAGCAACAATGCAAATACGGATGTCAACCTAACCATTAAACAACAAGGTTCAGCTGTATTTAGTATTGATAACAGAGATTGTAACTTTATTAGTGCCTATGGCAGTTGCACTTTAGCAGTTTCATATCTGCCTACCGATAGTCTCGTTGCTGAAGGACTAATCACTATCTCAAGTGATTTACACGATGCACCTGTTTTATATTCGCAATTAATAGGCTTACCACTTATTAATGCAATGGACATTGCAAGCAGCGCCGGTTTCGATACAAATAATATTACTTGGTTTAGTGGTGGTTTTTCGCCTTGGCAGTTTGATCAGAGTACCAGTGATCTTAAATCAGGCTCAATATTAAACGATCAAAAAAGTATTCTAAAAGCCCAAATAAATGGCTCTGGTACACTCAACTTCGCTTGGGCCGTTGATTCTGAAGCAAATTATGATTTCCTCGCCTTAATCATAAATGGTCAACAAGTTGGCAATATCTCCGCATCAAAAAATTTACAAGCAAAGCAGTTTTTCCTTCAAAAAGAACAAAACACCGTGATATGGATTTATGAAAAAGATCAGTCAGAATCAACAGGTGCTGACCAAGCTTACCTAAATAACCTTACGTTTACTCCAATGGGAATTAATGCAGAATCAAATACGAGTGGCGGTGGTTCATTAAACTGGTTAAGT
>JBALXF010000539.1:0-2192 GCA_036961085.1 Psychromonas sp. | reverse complement strand
ATCCAAGTTATGCACTTATTATTTGAATCTAAGTTCCGATTCCTCGTAACCTACGAGGATATAACTAGGATAGACTAGCAACAACGCAGTCAACAGTAAATCCATTACAAATGACATTAATCTGATTATTGAAGATTAAAATCTAGATAGTTATAATATTTCACTCATCTGTACCAACAACAATGAAATAAACTACAACAATAAAAAATGAGATGAGTAATCTCATCCTGCTGATACTATCTATTAAAAGGTTTAAGGCATAGCCGAAGCGCTTTCCCCTGATCAGTTTTTGTGTTGTTGTCTGGAGAGGTTAACTTTGATTGCAAAATTTACCAGCACAAACAACAAAAAATGGCGAATAAATGGCTGTTATTCAGGTTTATCATAACCAAAATGTAAATAGGTACGATTGGTTGCAATACGTCCTCTCGGCGTACGTTGTAAAAAACCTTGTTGAATAAGATATGGCTCTAATACATCTTCAATGGTTTCTTTTTCTTCGCCAATAGCTGCTGCTAAGTTATCTAACCCCACAGGTCCGCCCATAAAGGTATCTAAAATAGCCATCAACAGTTTTCTATCCATATAATCAAAACCTTGATTATCGACTTCAAGCATATCTAATGCTTTTTTACTGATTTCAGCCTCAATAATATCCACTTTTTTCACTTGTGCATAATCACGAACACGGCGCAGTAAGCGATTAGCGATACGTGGTGTTCCACGAGAACGTTTCGCAACTTCAATTGCGCCTGACTCGTCCATATCCAATTCAAGATGTTTAGCACTACGCAAAACAATATGAGTAAGAGGTTTTAAATCGTAATATTCCAGTCTTTGCACGATACCAAAACGATCTCGTAATGGTGAAGTCAATGAGCCAGCTCTTGTAGTTGCACCAATTAATGTAAAAGGCGGTAAATCTAATTTAATAGAACGTGCAGCAGGACCCTCGCCAATCATAATATCAAGCTGATAATCTTCCATTGCAGGATATAAAATTTCTTCAACAATGGGGCTTAGACGATGGATTTCATCAATAAATAACACATCATTTTCTTCAAGATTAGTCAGCAATGCAGCTAAATCACCGGCTTTTTCAAGAATTGGCCCCGACGTAGTTTTGATATTAACATCGAGTTCATTGGCTACGATATGCGATAGTGTTGTTTTACCTAAACCAGGAGGTCCAAAAATAAGCAGATGATCTAATGCTTCTTTACGTTGTCGCGCAGCTTCAATGAATATCTCCATTTGCGCGTTAACTTGTGGCTGACCTTCATAATCAGCTAACAGTTTTGGACGTATAGCGCGATCGATGAAGGTATCATCTATTTTTTGTGTTCCTGAAATTAAACGGTCTTCTTCAATCATTTTTTTACCATCAATCTATTTCAAATATAATTAAGGAAAAGCTAAGCAGTAATTAAAACATATTCTTCAAAGAACTACGGATCAATGCTTCACAGTCCATGCCTTCTTTATAAATTTGTTTAATTGCTTTTTCAGCTAATGCAGGTTTATAACCTAATGCCACCAGCGCACTTATAGCTTCGTCTTTAGCATTACCGCTAACAAACGTATTTTCAAGATCATTGTCAAAGGACATTCGATCAGCTTCTGGGGTCAGTAAGTCTGCACCCGTCCAATTTTTCAAGCGGTCTTTCATTTCAACAACTAAACGTTCAGCCGTTTTTTTACCGACACCAGGGAGTTTCACTAAGCTACTCACCGCATCGTTATGGATACACTGAACAAATTGATTAGCAGTCATACCAGACAGTATAGCGAGTGCTAACTTTGGACCTACGCCATTTACTTTAATTAACTCACGAAACATCGCGCGTTCATGCTTATCAGCAAAACCATATAATAACTGTGCATCTTCACGCACCACGAAATGTGTATAAATAACGGCTTCATTGCCCACTTCTGGCAACGGATAAAAAGAACTCATTGGCAATTGAATTTCATAGCCAACACCTGCAACTTCTAACAATACTTCAGGAGGTTGCTTTTCTAATAGTACACCGCGTAAACGTCCAATCATTATTTTATCCTAGCTAATTATTGCAATTATTTATACCCATGTTACTTCAAAATGCTTTGTCAGGCTTCAGCTCAAATGCCAGAACAAGGCGCAACATGAGATAATGGTTATTCCCTTCTCGATTGTTGCAACGTCGTGCTGG
>JBALXF010000538.1:0-2193 GCA_036961085.1 Psychromonas sp. | reverse complement strand
ATTGTCATAATATAGAATCGGCTGACAGGGTCAGGAATATGCCTAAGTGGATTTTTGCTAGAGTCAAAAACGTATTTGTACCATTCGTATACCCAAAGTGCTGATTTTTTCATGACAACCTCTCTTAGTAGATAGTATCCCTTCTTAAACTGATTCCTTACTACTAGATACGTTAATCGTTGGTATTTGGATCAATATCGAACAAGTTGCTGGTGGTGTTATGGTGTAAGGAGGGAGCTTTAACCGTTGCTGAAAGCACGAATAACAATTATCAGTAAACATTCGGGAATATAGAGAAACAAGCATGTGAAGCTAAATAAGTTGAAGTTGAGAGGTGATTTATATTTAATTATTTAATCGAATAAGAAGGATAATAAAAATGGCTATCTATGTTATCAACCACAAAGTCAACGACATCAATGCTTGGAAAAAAATATACGATGAATTTGAAGCAACGCGACAACAGTTTGCTGTTAAAGAGCATTATGCACTGCAATCGGTAGAAAATATAAACCATGTTTTGGTCGTTGGTGAGGGCGAATTAGAAGCAATTCATAAGTTTTTAAATTCTGAAGATTTAAAGACCGGAATGGCAGGAGCGGGTATTGCGAGTCCTCCTGAACATTTATTGGCGAAAATAAAATTTAATTAGTTGATAATAGTTTACTAAAAATTGATCAGGAAGCATGGTGAATAGCTGATCTTCATTTCATATAGTGATTTATAAATACATTAAGCGGACACGCAAAAATACGCACCGCTTTTGTTGATTATTTCTGTAGCTCGCTAGTTCATATTTTGCCTTATTTTAGTTAAGGCAAAAGACAAAAATTAATCTTCTTTACTGCATTGTTTATAAAAAATAACCCGATGTTGCGATTGGTCGCAAGTAACGATGTATTGAATCGTCTTCTGCATTGGTAGAAAAGAAGGCAATCACTAGATCTCGAGAGGGAGAAACATATAACCCTTGGCCTTGCAAACCAGCCTTCCAAATATCTCCATCTTCCCAGAACGCATCCCACTGTCGACTGTTACTGATCATGCTTTCATCATTAAGACGGTCGATGAAAACTGGCCCATCAAAACCATTACGATAGAACTCTTTGCTTCGAACCCCTGTTTGAATTCGATTGAGGATATCAGGCGTTACTATTTGCTCTGTTGAAGTCTTGTTCCAGCTTGGCGTATAGAGCATACCGAATCGAGCTAAATCACGCAATTGGCTAGATACAACCCCATGTGCGGCTGCAACGCCTCCTGGAGACAGGTGAATCATCAATGGCCCATCTGATCCTACTTTTGACCAGATACGCTTATTTGCGAGTTGTGCGAAGGGTTCTCCTGTAACGGCTTCAGCAAGCAGAACAAGCATCTCGGTAGTAGGTGAACCATATTCAAGTTTAGTGCCTGCAGGACCCTCCGATTTGGCATCTTTTAATACGTTTACAACTGATTCATGTTGCCCTTGGTATTGCAGACCAAATTCAGCAATAAATAAGCGTGTGGCAATAGAGTCAGGATCAGAGCGGGTCTGGTCATTCTCTTCAGAGTTCATACCTGGAGACATATCCAGAACATCGATCACTTTGATACCTGCCCAGTCAGTATTTTGGAACTCTGGCATATGTTCGCCAATGGTCTTTTCTTGGTCTATTTTTCCTTCGCTGATGAGTAAATCGATGATAAGACTCGGTAACGGCTTAGATGCTGACATCCAAACATGCGGATCAGTTTGATTCATGCCCGGATAAGTCTCATAAACCACTTCCCCTTTATGCATGACGATAAAAGCCGATGCATAGCTTTCAGGGTGTACCATGAATTCATCTAGTGATAGCGCGCCGAAGTGTTTTGTTTTAGCTTGGATCTTGCCAATGTTGGGGTTGAATGACTCTATTAATGAAAAGCTTGGTTTATGTCCTTGAAGTACTGCAGTTTGCATTACTTCAGACGTTTTCAATGACCACCATACTCAGGCATCTCCGCCTGATAATAAGTAGGGTAGATTGTAGTTGGTGCGATACTCTTTCAATTGCTCTGTAGTGAAGCCATTCTTAAATGTTGCAATAGGGCTACGTTGTTGCTGTGTATTTTTCATGTTTTGAGTTCCTCCTGTTGATTTTTTAGTTGTTACGTTCGGGTCTATAAGCTCAGGCGCGCTTTGTGCTATGCCAGGAGAAACCATTATTG
>JBALXF010000537.1:0-2197 GCA_036961085.1 Psychromonas sp. | reverse complement strand
ATAACAGCAGTGAAACCAGCATCTTTAGCCATTTTGATTGCAGCTAGAGTTTCAGTTAAAGAACCGATTTGGTTAAACTTGATTAAGATAGAGTTAGTAATACCTTCATCAATACCACGCTTAAGGATCTTAGTGTTAGTTACGAATAAATCGTCACCAACTAATTGGATTTTATCACCAAGAAGTTCAGTTTGGTGTTTGAAACCAACCCAATCAGACTCGTCAAGACCATCTTCGATAGAAACGATAGGGTAATCGTTAACTAGACCTTCAAGGAAGTAGTTGAACTCTTCAGCAGTGAAAGTTTTGCCTTCACCAGTAAGCTCGTAGTTACCAGTTTCTTTGTTGTAGAACTCAGAAGCAGCACAATCCATCGCTAATGTGATGTCTTTACCTAGCTCGTAACCAGCGTTTGCAACAGCAACTTTGATTGCAGCAAGTGCAGCAGCGTTAGATGGAAGGTTTGGTGCGAAACCACCTTCATCACCAACAGCAGTTGAGTGACCGTCAGCTTTAAGTACTTTAGCAAGGCTATGGAATACTTCAGCACCCATACGTAAACCTTCACGGAAGTTAGCAGCGCCAACAGGTTGGATCATGAATTCTTGGATGTCTACAGAGTTATCTGCATGCTCACCACCATTGATGATATTCATCATTGGAAGAGGCATAGAGTAAACACCAGGAGTACCATTTAGATCAGCAATGTGAGCGTATAGAGGAACTTTCTTAGAAACTGCAGCAGCTTTAGCAGCAGCTAGAGAAACAGCTAGGATAGCGTTTGCGCCGAATTTAGCTTTGTTCTCAGTTCCGTCTAGGTCGATCATGATTTGATCAAGTTCTGCTTGTGCGATTGCATCTTTACCAGCAAGAGCATCAGCGATTGGACCATTGATAGCTGCAACTGCTTTAAGTACGCCTTTACCTAAGTAACGCGATTTATCACCGTCACGTAATTCTAAAGCTTCACGTGAACCAGTAGAAGCACCTGATGGTGCAGCAGCCATACCGATAGAACCGTCAGCTAAATGAACTTCAGCTTCTACAGTTGGGTTACCACGTGAATCCATGATTTCACGACCAAGTACTTTTACGATATTAGACATAATTGTTCCCTTTAAATGTTTTAAAAAATAATACTAATAATGATTCTAACTGGATAATATGACCTTGAATCACTTTATTGTTTAAATTTTTAACAAAATAAAGTGATCGGGTCAACAAAAACTATTTTAATTTACCTTGTTGATGATCTATCGCAGCTTTTATAAAGCCTTTAAATAGCGGATGACCATCACGCGGCGTTGATGTAAATTCCGGATGAAATTGTGCAGCAACAAACCAAGGATGATTTGGATTTTCAATAATTTCAACTAATTTTTTATCTTCAGATAAACCAGTAACTTGTAAACCGGCTTTCTTCAAGATAGGTAATAAGTTGTTATTTACTTCGTAACGATGACGGTGACGTTCAAAGATCTCTTTGTTACCGTACATCTCAAGTACTTTTGAACCTTTGCTTAAGTGACATTTTTGAGCGCCAACACGCATAGTTCCACCTAAATCGGAACTTTCTGTGCGTTGTTCAACTTCACCACTTTTATCAATCCATTCAGTGATCAAACCAACAACAGGTTGCTCTGTCTTTTCATCAAACTCAGTTGAATGTGCATTTTTAAGTCCTGCAACATTACGTGCATATTCAATCAATGCAACTTGCATACCTAAACAGATACCTAAATATGGCACTTCATTTTCACGTGCATATTTTGCAGCAAGAATCTTACCTTCGATACCACGCGAACCAAAGCCACCAGGGACTAAAATTGCATCGATACCTTGTAATGCAGACTCGCCTTTAACTTCAACGTCTTGCGAATCAATATATTTAATTTTTACTGATGCTGCATTTTTTAAACCGCCATGTTTCAGCGCTTCATTTACTGATTTATATGCATCTGGTAATTCAATATATTTACCAACCATGCCAATGACAACTTCACTGGTTGTATTTGCTTCTTCAGAAACAACTTGTTCCCACTCGCTTAAGTTTGCTTCTGGGCAATCTAAACCAAAACGTTTGACACAAATTTGGTCTAATCCTTGAGATTTTAATAACGCAGGGATTTTATAGATAGAATCAACATCGCGTAATGAAATAACTGATTTTTCTTGAACATTACAGAATAATGCAATC
>JBALXF010000536.1:1627-2219 GCA_036961085.1 Psychromonas sp. | reverse complement strand
ATTTGATGGTCGTGTGTTAATTGACGACTTAAGCTTTAGTATTCCTAAAGGTGCTATTGTCGGTATCATCGGTGCCAATGGTGCAGGTAAATCAACCCTATTTAAAATGCTAAGTGGTGCTGAAACACCTGACTCTGGTGAAATCATTATTGGTGAATCAGTGCAAATGGCGAGTGTTGAGCAGTTCCGTGACCATATGGATGACAAAGTATCTGTTTTCCAAGAAGTATCAGGCGGCAGTGATATTATCCAAGTGGGCACAATTGAAATACCTAGCCGTGCCTACCTAGGTCGCTTCAACTTTAAAGGCACAGATCAACAAAAAATCGTTGGTAACCTTTCTGGTGGTGAACGTGGTCGTTTACATCTTGCTAAACTGCTTAAATCTGGTGGTAACTTGTTACTAATGGATGAGCCAACCAATGATTTAGATATCGAAACATTACGTGCACTTGAAGATGCTCTGCTTAGCTTTGCTGGCTGTGCAATGGTTATTTCACATGACCGTTGGTTCTTGGATCGTATTGCGACTCATATCATCGATTACCGCGATGAAGGTAAAGTGAACTTCTATGAAGGTAACTATACAGAT
>JBALXF010000536.1:0-1617 GCA_036961085.1 Psychromonas sp. | reverse complement strand
AAACATTTGGTGCGGCAGCTGCCGAACCACATCGTATTAAATACAAACGAATTTCTTAATTAGCTTTGTAAAAAGACCGATACATAATATCGGTCTTTTTATCTTCATTTAACGATATTCCCCCTCACTTAAACTCTATTACCTGCTTATATATTTCCTGATTCAAAAGACACTTTATAAGTAAGGCATTTTCTGGGGTAATCATTGTCTATTGAGATTGGAAACAAGCAAACTAGCGATACTGCTAACCAGCAAGATTGATTTATACTTATGCGGATTACTAAACATCTAAACCAATAAACCAATAAATTGAAGATTAATATTGCTTAATTTTTAACTATCTTATATTTTTTCATATTGAAACACGCTACACTTTTCTATGTCATTAAGGATTAAAGGCGTACATATGAATCCAGAGAATAACCTTAAACAACATTTAGTCTCTCCTGCATGGTTACAACGATTAGTTGACGAGCCAAATAAAAAACGTCAGTTAGATCAACGCACTCCATTCCAAAGAGATAAAGCACGCGTACTTCACTCTGCAGCATTCCGCCGTTTGCAATCTAAAACACAAATTCATAATAACGGCCTAAGTGATTTTTATCGTACCCGTCTTACTCATTCACTTGAAGTTGCACAAATTGGCGCAGGTATTGTTGAGCATTTGAAACTAACTCAAGCTGAGTTTTATTCTTTACTACCTGGTAACAATCTAATTGAAACCATCTGTTTAAGTCATGATATAGGTCATCCACCATTTGGTCATGGCGGGGAAACAGCACTAAATTACATGATGATTGATCATGGGGGCTTTGAAGGCAACGGACAAACATTTCGCATTTTGACGCAACTTGAGCCTTATACAGAATTAAACGGTATGAATCTGACGCGTCGTAGTTTGTTAGGCTTACTAAAGTACCCGGTATGTCTTAGCGAGCTAAGCGCGCCCTTCCCAACCGATAATAGTCGCAGTTTTCGTGAACTTAAAACCGAAGAGTGGATGCCTGCTAAAGGCATTTATGACCATGATAAAGCATTTTTAGATCAAGTTTTATCACCACTATGTGAGAGTGACAAAGCCTTATTTAAATCTTTCCGCACCCAGAAAAATGATCATTTACTACATAAAAAATCGCGTTATAAATCTATTGATTGCTCAATAATGGAGATTGCTGATGATATTGCTTACGGCGTTCACGATTTAGAAGATGCGATTGCCATGGGAATGATTAGTAAAAGCTTATGGCAAGAAAAAGTAGCGACGCAACTTGCCGGTATCACTGATTTTCCTTTAATAGACCAACTCACAGAGATAACCAATAATCTGTTTTCTCTGCAACACTTTAAACGTAAAGATGCGATTGGCGCGTTAGTGAATGTGCTTATCACTTCAATTCAGGTACAAAAAGTGGATGGAAAGTTCAAAGATCCGCTGCTTGCTTACAATGCTTATTTAACACCTGCAATGTTTGAGGTATTAGCGATCCTTAAAAATTTCGTTTTAAACTATGTGATCAAAAGCCCTGACTTACAAATACTTGAATACCGTGGACAGCAAATTGTGATGGAGTTATTTGAAGCGTTTAATGCAGGACCATTACGTTTTCTTCCTGA
>JBALXF010000535.1:0-2222 GCA_036961085.1 Psychromonas sp. | reverse complement strand
ATGGTTTTCTTTAATCATTAGTTTCAATTCAATGGTGTAGAACATTCATTTTCTATTCGTTTTAATTTTTGTTTGAATATGTGAGAATGCAATTACTAAAATTTTTATACGCTTAGTTCAGGAGAATGTTCGATATGCGTTTATTTACATTTATTCTGATCTCATTACTTGCTTTATCACAATATCATTTATGGTTTGGAAAGAATGGGTTACAAGATAGACATGCTTTACAGGAAGAGGTTGAACTTTTTTTAGCGAGTAACCATGAATTAAAACAACGTAACCTTGTGATGTATTCTGAGATCGAAGACCTTAAAGATGGTACAGATGCAATCGAGGAACGCGCTCGTAATGAGTTAGGATTAATTAAAGAAGGTGAAACTTTTTTCCGAATAGTTCCTAAAGAAGATTAATCAATGAGTCTGAAAAATTTAACGGCAGTTATCGCTGCTGCAGGAATAGGTAAGCGTGTCGGTGCCGATATCCCAAAACAATATTTACCATTATTAGGTAAAACGATTATTGAACATAGTTTACAGCCATTTCTTGAACATCCTAGTATCAATCAAGTTGTTGTTTCTATAGCTAAAAATGATATATGGTTTAAAGAGTTACCTATTGCCATACATCCTAAAGTGCGGATCGTGTTTGGTGGAAAGGAACGTGTTGATTCTGTTTTGAGTGCATTAAAAACGATTCCAGATGATCATTATGTTTTAGTTCACGATGCAGCAAGGCCTTGCATTAAAGCATCTGATATCAATAAATTGATTGCGAAAGTACTTGCATCAAAGCAAGGAGGCATCTTAGCTTCTCGTGTGATTGATACAATGAAACGCAGCTACCCAGACAACAAAATAAAGAAAACGGTTAGCAGAGAAAACCTATGGCATGCACTGACGCCACAAATGTTTGAAAATAAGAAATTAATTTCTGCAATTGAAAGTGCCGAATGTACTCAGGATATAACCGATGAGGCCTCTGCGATGGAGATGGCAGGCATAGCTGTGAATCTTATCGAAGGGCGCCGTGATAATTTAAAAGTAACGCGAGTTGAAGATTTAAAACTTGCAGAGCTCTATTTAGCGTAATCACTGAAAGCAATTAATTAGATATTTAAAGGATAGGATATGATCCGTATAGGGCATGGTTTTGATGTTCATAAATTTGGTGGTCCTGGGCCAATTACAATCGCTGGCGTTAAAGTGCCATCAACACTAGGGTTAATTGCTCATTCAGATGGAGATGTTGCATTACATGCTTTATGTGATGCAATTTTAGGCGCTTTAGCGCTTGGAGATATTGGGCGTCATTTCCCTGATAATGATCCGAAATATAAAGGTATAGATAGTCGTGAGCTGTTAAAGAATGTTTTTCAGCAAGCAAGCTCGCGTGGTTATAAAATTGCGAATATTGATCTTACTATTATTGCTGAAGCACCTAAAATGGCACCTTATATCGGTGATATGTGCGCTGAAATTGCTCCCTTAGTCGACACTGAAGTGGGTAATGTGAATGTTAAAGCAACAACCACTGAAAAATTGGGTGCTATTGGGCGTGGTGAAGGTATTGCGTCTCACGCTGTTGTCTTACTAATTAAGAATGAAAAATGATAGAAAATAATCCAATTGAAAACAATGATGCTGCACTTAGTGAGAAACAAGTATTCAGCTTAGATTTTAATTATCTTTACGGTGAGCCTCAATCAAGCGGTGTATTTAAACAATCATGTGAAGACTTTAACGTTGTCGAAGATCTTGGTTTTGAGTTAACCGGTGAAGGTGAGCATGTTTGTTTATGGGTGCAAAAGGTAGGTGAAAATACTCAATACTTGGCTCGTCAATTAGCAAAGTTTGCAGGTATTGCTGCAAAAAATGTAAGTTATGCTGGTCTTAAAGATCGTCAAGGTGATACCAAACAGTGGTTTTCTCTACATATCCCAGGAAAAATAACACCTGACTTTACTGCTTTTGAGTCACCGGGTGTGACTATTTTAAAAGTCGTACGTCTTAATAAAAAGATTAAAACAGGTGCCTTAGCGGGTAACTCCTTCTCCATTGTACTGCGTGAAATCAGTGATAAAGATGCGCTGCAAAAAGCATTAACACAAGTTCAAGCAGGTGTGCCAAATTATTTTGGTTCGCAACGTTTTGGGTTTGATGGTTATAATGTAGGTGCTGCATTAACTATGTTTCAGGGACGTAAAATAAAAGATAGATTCA
>JBALXF010000534.1:0-2223 GCA_036961085.1 Psychromonas sp. | reverse complement strand
TCAATTCTTACATAGTTTTTATGAAAACGATGTTGAACTGCTTAATAACATCAGTAAAGATTTTGCCATCGAGTTATTACAAAGCACTTGGTTAAAGTTATTAGAAGTAAATAAAATTCGTTCTGGTGCGCATTCAAAAGCCTCTGCCGGCAGTCCTCTTTACCAAAACGTGACGATTGGAGGACAAAAGCTAGATGAAAATGGTACAGCAAGTGATGCAATAAATAGTCTATCTTGGACAATTCTTGAGTCATGTGGGCAATTGCGTTCAACACAGCCTAATTTAAGTGTGCGTTATCATGAAGGTTTGAATCAAGAATTTTTAATGGCTTGTATTGATGTTATTAAGTGTGGATTTGGTATGCCTGCATTTAATAATGATGAGATCGTTATTCCTGAATTTATTAAGTTAGGTGTTGAAAAACAAGATGCCTACAATTATTCAGCGATAGGTTGTATTGAAACCGCAGTACCTGGCAAGTGGGGATATCGCTGTACAGGCATGAGCTTTATTAATTTTGCGCGAATTTTATTAGCCGCACTTGATGGAGGTCGAGATGCTACATCGGGTAAAACCTTTTTAGCACAAGATAAGTCGCTGGCTAAAGGTAACTTTAATAACTTTGAAGAAGTGTTACAGGCATGGAGTAATCAAATTAGTTATTATACGCGTAAATCAATTGAGATTGATTGTGTTGTGGACTCTGTTCTTGAACAACAAGCGCAGGATATATTCTGTTCTTCATTAGTTGATGATTGTTTAAGTCGTGGTAAAACCGCTAAAGAGGGGGGCGCTAAATATGATTGGGTCTCTGGCTTGCAAGTGGGGATTGCAAATTTAGGGAACAGTTTATCGGCAATTAAACACCTAATATTTAACCAAACACAAATCACTCAACCACAACTTGCGCAAGCGTTAGCTAATGACTATGCAGGTTCAGAAGGTGAAATATTACGTCAACGTTTATTAAACTTCGCACCCAAATATGGTAATGATGATGACTCAGTTGATGAGCTGATCACGCTTGCATATAATGCTTATATTGATGAATTAGCTAACTTCCATAATACACGTTATGGCCGTGGTCCGATTGGTGGTGGATACTATGCTGGTACTTCAAGTATCTCTGCAAATGTTCCATTTGGTAGTGCAACTATGGCAACACCTGATGGACGTAAAGCAACAACACCGCTAGCAGAAGGAGCAAGCCCTGCATCAGGTTCAGATACGTTAGGACCAACTGCGGTTTATAATTCAATAGCTAAAATGCCAGTTAATAAAATTCTAGGTGGGGTTCTACTTAATCAGAAACTAACACCAGCTGCCGTTGAAAGTGAAGCTGATATGTTGAAACTTTCTATGTTGATCCGTACCTTCTTCAATCATCATAAAGGTTGGCATGTACAATATAATATTGTATCTCGTGATACCCTATTAGCAGCAAAAGCTAATCCGGAATCATATCGTGATTTAGTAGTACGTGTGGCAGGTTATTCTGCATTCTTTACCGCTTTGTCTGAAGATGCACAAGACGATATTATTGCTCGTACAGAACATAGTTTATAATATAAAGTATCTCTTCGGCTGATGGCTTACTAAGCTGTATTTGTTTGAATACTCGATTTTATGCTTCCATTTAGACTTTCTAAATGGAAGCCTTTTTTATTGGAAATGAAATGAACCCAAGGCACAGCGAAATAATTCACTTAGTTAATCAACAGAAACGTACCATGGTTTCAGCATTATCAGCTCATTTTAGTGTGTCTGAGGTGACTATTCGCCAAGATTTAAATCAGCTGGAAAAAGGGGGATATTTAAAACGCGTTCATGGTGCCGCGGTTTCGTTGCAGAGCGATGATATTAATGCGCGTTTAGAAGTGCGCTTTGATGCGAAACAGAAACTAGCTGCGCTAGCTGCTGATTTAATTCAACCTGATGAAACGGTAATGATTGAAGGTGGCAGTGCTAATGCACTGCTAGCAAGAGTGTTAGCTGAACGTGGAGATGTTTCTATTATAACGCCGAGTGCTTATATTGCGCATTTGCTCCGTGATACCAATGCTAATGTTATTTTATTAGGAGGTGTTTACCAACATCAAGGGGAGAGTTTAGTTGGGTCCTTGACTCGATTATGCATTGAGCATACACACTTTAGCAGCGCATTTTTAGGGATTGATGGTTTTCATCAAGATACTGGCTTTACGAGCAGAGATATGATGCGA
>JBALXF010000533.1:1325-2240 GCA_036961085.1 Psychromonas sp. | reverse complement strand
GTAGGTTACGAGGAATCGGGACATAAATAATTGATCCTTATGATGTTTGCTTTCAGTGGCGCTCCCTTGCTTGGTGTAGACTTTAATTGTATTTTTTTACTATGGAAGACTTTATTTCAAGCGCATTTTTTAGAGTATGATAATAATATTTATGGTTATTATTTAACCCAGAGAAATGTAATTTTTAAGGAACTATAAATAGCTTGTTTTTTTGTGATTAAGTAGGTAAAAAATAAGACTAAATTCGACAAAGGAATGCATTTATAGTAGCGTAAACACAATTGTGTTTAATGGAAAGTTCAAGTGCTAAGATCAACATTACCTATACGGATATATTATGAAGATAGCGATGCCGGTGGCGTTGTCTATTATGCAAATTATTTAAAATTTTTTGAGCGAGGACGTACTGAATTATTGCGTGATTTTGATATTCAGCAAGACACCTTATTAGAAAAAAATATTGCCTTCGTAGTACGGAAGGTTGAAATGGATTGTATTAAACCCGCTTTGTTCAATCAGCTAATTAAGGTGAATACAGAAATAATAAAAAGCCGCAAAGCTAGCTTAACCTTCAAACAAGAAATTTTTCATGAAAATGGGGAACTTCTCTGTCAAGCTACAACTCTAATCGCCTGTGTAAATCTACAGAAAATGAAACCAACAGCTATTCCAGCTGAAATTATCGAGGTAATGTCCAGTGCACGCTGATATGTCATTTATAGGTCTGTTTCTACAAGCTAGTTGGCTTGTGAAATTTGTTATGTTGTTATTGTTAGGAATGTCTATTTATTCGTGGACATTAATTTTTTCTCGCAGTAAAAAATTAAAAGCTTCAACTAAAGAGCTAGAAGTTTTTGAAGAGCGTTTTTGGTCGGGTCAAGATTTGAGCCGATTATACAAAGAAACGGCTGCACG
>JBALXF010000533.1:0-1315 GCA_036961085.1 Psychromonas sp. | reverse complement strand
GTGAAAAAATATTTTATACTGGTTTTAAAGAATTTTCACGATTGCACCGTATCCCAGGACGTAATGTCGACAGTGTAACCGAGGGGGCTCATCGCTTAATGCGTGTCACCTTATCTCGAGAAGTCGATGAAAGTGAAACGGGTTTATCTATTCTGGCTACAATCGGTTCAATAAGCCCCTATATTGGTTTATTTGGTACTGTTTGGGGGATCATGAACTCATTCATTGCGATTGGTCAAGTTCAGCAAGCGACATTGAGCATGGTAGCACCGGGTATAGCTGAAGCCTTGATTGCAACTGCTATGGGGCTATTTGCGGCTATCCCAGCTGTTATGGCTTATAACCGATTCTCAACTCAAGCAGCTAAGTTAGAAACGGCCTATATCAATCTTATGGAAGAGTTTACTTCTATTTTACATCGCCAATCAATGAACGAGAATGACTAGGGGGATTTATGAACTATTCATACCGTAGCCCTAAAAGGCGACGTGTTGTAGCTGAAATTAATGTGGTTCCATACATTGACGTAATGTTGGTGTTGCTGATTATTTTCATGGTGACTGCGCCGCTTGTTACTCAGGGTGTAAAGGTTGATTTACCACAGGCAACTGCGGAAGCACTACCTGAAGATAGTAAACCACCTTTAATTGCTTCGATTGACAAACAAGGGCGTTATTATTTGAGTGTTGGAGAGAGTGCAAAATCTCCGCTAGATGCTGATGAAATGAGTGCCTTAGTAAGTGCGCAGTTAACGTTAGATCCAACGGCGCAATTTATAGTTAAGGGTGATGGAGATGTGAGTTATAAAAGCGTTATTGATCTAATGGTTTTATTACAATCTGCTGGTGTACCTTCTCTTGGTTTAATGACTGAGCCAGAAGAATAATGAAGAAAGAAAAAGAAACCTTAATTGCTTTTTTTATCGCACTTGGATTGCATCTCATTGGTGGTTTGGTGCTACTCATGAGTGTTAATTTTTCATTGCCGAAAGATAAACCTAAAAATGCAGCGCCAATTATTAATGCATCGGTGGTAGATCAAAAATTATTTGATGATTTAGCAAAACGCAAAAATGATAAAGTTGTTGCTGAAAAACAAAAAGTAGAAGAACAGAAAAGAAAAGATCAAGAACTTAAAAAGCAACAAGAACGTATTAAACAAGAAAAAATAAAAGCCGAGAAAGTACGTAAACAAAAAGAAGCCGACCGAGTTAAAGCAGAGAAGGCTGAGGTTGTGCGTAAACAAAAAGAAGTTAAGCGTATTGAAGCTGAAAAAGTACTTGCTGCAAAACAGTTGAAAGCTAAACAAAACGCAG
>JBALXF010000532.1:0-2243 GCA_036961085.1 Psychromonas sp. | reverse complement strand
AAATCACGGATCTCACCAACCATTACAATATCGGGATCTTGACGTAAAAAAGAGCGTAATGCCGACGCAAAGGTTAAGCCTGCTTTAACGTTAATCTGTACTTGATTAATACCAGTTAAGTTAATCTCTACCGGATCTTCGGCTGTGGAAATATTACGTTCAACCGTATTAAGAATATTAAGCCCGGTATACAGTGACACTGTTTTACCACTACCGGTTGGACCGGTAATTAAAATCATGCCCTGCGGCTTTTCTAGGGCATGCATATATTTGGCTTTTTGCTCTTCAGAGTAACCTAAACGGTCTATGTCCAGGCTCGCCGCCGAAGAATCTAAAATACGCATTACCACTTTTTCGCCCCACATAGTCGGCAAGGTACTAACACGTAAATCGACACTGCGTTTATTAGAAATTTTAAGCTTAATGCGGCCATCTTGTGGTAAACGACGCTCGGCAATATCGAGTTTTGACATTACCTTTAAACGCGCTGAAAAACGATTGGCGAGATTGACTGGCGGCGTCGCCACTTCATGCAAAATACCATCAACACGAAAACGTACTCGATAGGTTTTTTCATAGGGTTCAAAATGTAAATCCGAGGCGCCCTTGCGCACCGCATCTAATAAAATGCTGTTAATATATTTAACGATCGGCGCATCGTCATCTGAATTTCCTTGGTTTTCATCAAGGCGAGAATCGCTTTCATCGACCTCAATATCGTCAAAACTGCCCATGTCACCGAGGGCAGTGATATCATCTTCTAATAACTCTTCAATGGCTTTATTTAGGTATTGTTCTTCAACCAATAAGGCATCGGTATGCATAGAAAAGCTAAACGAGAAGTCTTCGAGTGCCGCCACATTAGTGGGGTCAGACATGGCGATATACAGGGTTCTATTTTGCACATACACCGGCAGGGCATGGTGTTTTTCTATTAGTTTATTATTAATAAATTTTTCAGGGATATCGTTGAGGTCGATACTATCGGAATCTAATAGAGGAAGACCATATTCAGTTTCACAAAATTGCGCAAGTTCAAGGCTAGAAATGAAGTTATTTTCCACAAGATAGGGTACCAATGATTTTTTCTCATTGGCAGCAGCAGTGGTTATTTGTTGTAGTTTATCGCGAGGGAGTAAACCACGCGCGGCTAAGCTAGACGCTAAGCCGCTGATATTATGGGTTGGCATTAACTAAGAGCAACCAGTAGGAGTCCAATTAGTTGTAATTTTGGTATCTGTTGTGCAACCTGTAAACGCATTCGCAGTCGTTGCATCATAACCAAGAGTAATTACACCACCAGATGCTTGTCCACCATTTATTGTACATGTAATTCCAGTAGAAGAAACACCATATGCAGAGCAACTTTGGCTCCCTCCAGTTGCAAGACCTATAGAAGCAGCAGCAGTCGGAGTACCATTCTCACTCAGTGTAATTAAATAACCCGTTTTTGCAGCTGATATTTCCGCTAATCCAGCTGACACTTGAGATTTAGTCACATAGTTTTGGTAAGCAGGTAAAGCAATCGCTGCTAGAATACCTATGATTGCGATTACAATCAGTAGCTCGATTAATGTAAAACCTTGTTGTACTTTTTTCATGTTATCTTCCTTAATATAAGCCTAATTTTTTAGCACTCTTTCCCTAGAGTCGGTGTACAAGCAGCTAAGTCAAAGCAAAAATCCTTAAGCATGGGTTATGTTGAATTATAAAAATACTGTTACTCTATATCACGTTATATACTTTAAATGTAAGCTAATTATATAACCTTGCTGCGCGGTAAATCCGCATGTTATTAAGATTAAGTCGTCTAAAGATCCATCATTAAACGTCTGCAAAACTTAATATCATTTTCATACTAGCCCATTAGCTAAAACATTAGCTATAAAAAACAATGGAATTAATAGAAATAACATAAAACTTTGACAACGTTCAAAAATATTCGATCCTTAACAGATGTTCCCAAATGCTTATCTAGCAAACAAGTCGTATTTAAGCAAAATTAGAGATAGATCTTACTAATCCATGAAATATCTTTAAACATCATTAAGTTAAGGTCACTTATTAATCAATAACAATAAATTTCAGATGTCGTTCGTTTTACTTCTAATCCTTAGTGTCAAAGCACTTTATGGTTAAATAAGCCTAGTAAAAAAGAATATTGACCACGAAGACACGAAGTACAACAAGGAAATAAAAGCAAATCACTAAAAATCAAAACATTATGAGCGCTCACCACAGAG
>JBALXF010000531.1:0-2244 GCA_036961085.1 Psychromonas sp. | reverse complement strand
CTAATACTTGCGCATCTTTTAATAAGATAAAGGGTTTTTTTCTTCTTATAGATCTAATAAATAATAAAAAAGGTAGACCGCCACAAAACATAAACAGAATCGCATTCCAGTGTGCTAACGAAGAAAAGTTACTCATAGAGGAATCAGAGGTTGAATAGCCCCCTGTCGAAATAGTTGTAAATGCATGGTTTATAGCATCAAAATGGCTCATTCCTGCGGCTAGGTAGCCGACAAAACAACAGACAGTTAAAAATAAATACAACTGTAAAATATTAACCGCAACACTGCGTGTTTTAGATTCCGCTTTGTCAGACCAGTCGGAAGATTCAGTTTGGAAAAGGCGCATTCCACCTATATTTAGAAAAGGTAAAATTGCCACTCCCATTACAATAAAGCCAATCCCCCCTATCCATTGTAAAAGAGATCGCCATAACAAGATACTGGGATGCATAGTATCTAAGCCATGTAATACGGTGCTACCAGTGGTGGTAATACCAGACATGGTTTCAAAAAAAGCATCGCTAAAACTGATATGTTCAATCAAAACAAAAGGTAAGGCGGCGAATAAACTAGCGAGCAACCACACCAGCGTGGTTAATAAAAACATCTCTCTTACCGCAAGCCGTAAATTTTCTTCTTGGCGCCCCATCAATATTAAAATAAAAGAGGTTAAATGGGTGATCACTATGGCAGATAAAAACTCAGCCCCTCCCAATGTTTCGCTATAAAATGCAAACAACATTGGAAAATACATGAATACCGCTATTTTGCTGAGTACTAAGCCCGTGATAAAAAATAACGGTTTATAAGCCATAACCTTGTCCTCTATTTATAAAAAGAATGGGCTAGGCTGGAATAGTTTTTCAATGTCACTGATATATTTTTTGTTAACTAAGAACAAAATAACGTGGTCATCCGTATCAACAATGGTTTTATCATGGGCAATTAAGACTTCTTGATTTCTTACAATTGCGCCGATACTTGTACCTCTAGGTAATTTAAGCTGGCACAGCTCTCTGCCAACCACTTTAGAGGTCATAGTGTCACCACGCGCAACAATTTCGATTGCCTCTGCGACACCTTCTCGTAATGAATAAACATGTTTTAAATCGGCTTTACGAACATGGGTTAATAGCGCAGAAATAGTCGCTTGTTGAGGTGAAATAGCAATATCTAAAATCCCACCTTGTACTAATTCAACATAGGCATTTCGTTGTATTAACACCATCGCTTTACGTGCGCCCATGCGTTTAGCTAGCATCGCAGACATTATGTTCGCTTCATCATCGTTAGTGACGGTAATGAATAGATCAATTTGATCAATATGCTCTTCTGCAAGTAACTCTTGATCTGATGAATCACCACAGAAAACGATGGTATTAGATAGGTTTTCCGATAAATACTCAGCACGCTTTAGATTTTTTTCAATTAACTTCACTGAATTATTTTTTTCTAAACGTTTTGCTAAGCTTTCACCAATATATCCGCCGCCAATGATCATGATCCGTTTATAGGGGTATTCAAGCTTCTGCATTTCACTCATTATTGCGCGAATATGTTGGCTAGCCGTAATAAAGAACACTTCGTCATCGGCTTCAATAATGGTTGTACCTTGCGGGCGAATTGCTTTGCCGCGTCTAAATATAGCCGCCACACGCGCTTCAATATTAGGCATATGCTCTTTCAAGGTTGAAATCGCATTACCAACCAATGAACCGCCATAATAAGCTTTAACCGCAACTAGACCTACTTTGCCATCTGCAAAGTTCGCAACCTGTAATGCGCCCGGATATTCGATAAGTTGAGAGATGTAATCACTCACTAACTTTTCAGGAGCAATAACATGATCGATTGGAAATGCATTTTCATTAAACAGTTCTTTTTCGTGTTTAACCATGCTTTGAGAACGTATACGTGCGATTTTCTTAGGAACATTAAACAAGGTATAGGCAATTTGGCAGGCAACGATATTAACTTCATCGGAGTTGGTCACCGCAATTAACATATCTGCATCTTCAGCACCGGCATCCGCCAGCGTAATTGGGCTTGAAGCACTTCCTTGAACCACCCTTAAGTCAAAGCGGTCTTGCAGTTCCTGTAATTTTTCATGGGATGAATCAATCACAGTGATATCGTTATTTTCACCAACTAGGTTTTCAGCAAGTGAAGCACCTACTTGTCCAGCACCTAATATAATAATTTTCATACGACCTCAGCATCCATTTGTGATCTTAAATAAATCTA
>JBALXF010000530.1:0-2247 GCA_036961085.1 Psychromonas sp. | reverse complement strand
GGTGCTTGAAATTGCTGTCCGGTTAAAACCGAGCGATGTTTGCGCGAGAATTCATCAACAGTATCGCCAATGGCTACACCAAAGTGTTCCATGCCCATTTTATATACCCGCTGATGAACCGGCGGGATCAATTCAATCACCTGCACCTCAAAACCCTGTCCCAAGTCTAATGGCTCGGAAAGCAACATTTTAGAAATAGGTCTGCCATTCCAGACATTCTCCACATTTGCGCTACAATGTTTTTCAATCTTATGTCTGACGATTAAGTACTCGTCATAACTCGCAATTCGATAAGCTAAGTGGCTGATCTCACAACCGGAGATATCAATACCTAGGTTATTTAACCTATCATTTAGAATAGCAAAGAAGGCCTGATAGTCTCCAATAATTTCCTTCATAGACATGATTTTTCACTCCCATTACTAATGGCAACTAATAGAAAAATTATCTTCAGTGTCAACTTTTTCATTTGTTTGTTTCGAGTAGATTTAAATGCTTATTACGAAATCCAATTCTGTACGACAGACACTATCTGTTTCGACCACTAGGGTGGCTGGCATTGAGTCTTTATTGGTAGGTATTAATTGCGATAAGTTCACCATTTATTGAATCATTTCATTTCTATTAAGAACTCGATAACGTAGTGGCACAGTGATTATAGCCATGCTTTTAAGTTATTTCAATAATATTATCTATCTCGTTTTGTGCCCCTTTCCGCCTTAGAAAGCTAAGGCGCTTTCGCCCCAAACCGACTTAGATATTAATTTGGAAGGGACTGTATTAACGGCCCAATAAGGGGTTGATAATGGCTTGCTAAAATGTGAAGCGGAGAGGAATTGTGCAAACTGTTAGCAATTCCCGTCTTAATTGGTTTTTTATATTTTTAATGCACCATCTCGCCGCTGAACCTATCGCGGCCTTTCCAATAGGAGCATTCAGGGCAATAGTCACCTACAGGGTAATCAATTCCTTCTTCATGAGGGCAACCTATTATCTTTTGAATCATACTAACGGATTTCACTCCATTTTCATCAATGAAACACAATATTTCACTCATAACCTGCTCTGACTTTCTCAAATCCGATAAAGAAAACCATTTTTTCATTGGTTCAGTATCTGCACCTTCATGGCTTATGATTGCGCAAACTATTTTTGTTGCAAGATTATTGTTTGGGCCATAGAAAGCTATCGTTGCTATTGGGTAACCTTTGTTACCTTTCCGAACCATCTTGGTTAGTAATTTCTTATTGTTGCCTTGAGTCATTCGGATACTCCAACATTAAAAAACTAACGCCCGCTTAAGCGGGCAAAAATTGTTAGCTAAAATCGTGTAGCAGAGCGAAACATAGCCAACTTTTTGTTGATCTTAAATTCCGTTTATATTTAATTACTTGAATATATGCTCAGTATTGGAAACTTATGTGACCCAAACGAGACTGTAATAGACTGAGTTTCTCTGCCCTTAAAGTTTAATTTATATTCTAGTGGGCTTATTCGACGACCATCTGCAAACAAAGCAATTAAGTGTTGATGAGAAAACTCTCTATTACCAGATGACAAGTTTGTTAATGTAATAACACTCCAACGTTCTCCAAAATCATTACTCATAAGTACATAGTTAACGATCTCAAAGTCCCCTTTTTTAGGTTCAATTTTATTATCGTTTGGAAATGAAAGTTGAATGTTTTGTGGTATAGAACGGTCAACCGTCAACACTTCTAAGCCTTCCGCCTGAATCAACCAAGGTATCAATACTAAAACTGGAAGTAGAAATTTAAACATGCAGATTACTCCTGAAATATAACAGCTTATTATACGACAAGTCACTGAGCAGTATAAAACCAAGTCTTTTCATAATTGGACAAAAATTTAAAGGAGGGAGATCCAATCCTTTATTTTTAAAATTAAAAATAAGCCCCCATACACGACTAAACCCTAAAAACTTTACACTGTTCAATGATCAGTAATACAAGTCGATATTAGCTTATAAAATTGATATTAGAAAATAAAAAGCTAAGGCGGTATGTGCCCCAAACCGAGCTAGAAAGCTAACTCGCTTTCGCCCCCCATTACGCCTTATGAACTACAAATCAGTAGCCAATATTATTTGGCCACAATACCCTGTAGTGGCACAGTTATTCTCGCCACGCTTTTGAGTTTTTTCGTAATATTTTGTAAGGCGTATATGGACTCCATTGCGACTTACAAACCAACAAAGCTATGGTCAATATTACTTTTCCTGTTTAC
>JBALXF010000052.1:0-10907 GCA_036961085.1 Psychromonas sp. | reverse complement strand
GTTGTAGTTTTTCTAAAATTACGCCACCGGTAACAAATCCGCCGCTAGTAGTTCTTTCAATGTCGACTATTTTGCCGCTAATGAGTCGATGTCCACCGACAATGCTGAGTACCGCATCAACCGCATTTTCACCGATGCGATTAGCTTCGCGGATTGCTTCGCCAATTTTCATCGCTTTACTTAAGGTTGCGCCCAATGCACTGCGTTTTAATTCTTTACCACGCATTGAATAATCACAAATAGCGGCAGACCCACCCATCTGTTCGGTAATCGGGCGAGCCAAACGCTCAGACCAAACTCCATCGATAGGGTAAAGGGTGACTTTATTACCCTTTTCATCTGCTAGGGTGTTAGGTGCAGAGGGTAAATCATCGAGATAGAAGGTCACCATTTGTGATTCTGGAAAGGCACGACCCATCGCATCACAGTCAATTACAGGTATGCCTTTTTGAGCGGCAACTAAAATTGGAATCAGTGAATTAAATCCACCGACTTCAATTGGAAAGGTTGCTTGAATGTTTTCCCCTAAAGCGTGCTCCATTGCTTCAAAGGCAACCAACATTTGATCACTAGAGTTGATTTTCTCTATTGAAACAGTCGGTGCACCTATCATCGAGCAGGGTACTGTCATCCATTGATCAGACACGTCTTCTAAAGAGATAAGTTGAACTGGCTTTGGGGCATTTCTAATCGCCACTTTTGCCATCAACGCACCACTATATGGATCGCCACCACCGCCAGTACCAAGTACAGTGGCACCAAGCGCAATATCGTCAATCATTTGTTCATTAAAGATCACAAACTGCTTCCTTCTTTTTGGTTACTGATAATTTTACTAATATTATGTAAACGACAAATGACGCCAAGATTCCATCGACTGCTGAGATGCTGGTGATAGAGAATAGGTTAAAGAACTCACCGGCAGTACATGCACTAACAACACTGCCAAACAACCATGCAGCAAGTCCTTTAAGGATCCAATTTGGTGCGGATTTAATGCGTTCAAAACTCATTGGTTTTTTATCTAAGAAATAATACTGTGCGATATAGACACCTGCTGATGGCGCAATAGTGACACCTAAAAGCGTTAAGAAAGCAGTAAATAGATCAACCATGCCCAGTTGCGCGATACCAATGCCTACAATTGTCATAATGACGACGAGTATTGGGCGACTCACATTAGGTAACACTACTGACATACCTAATGAACCTGACACAAGGTTGCTGCTATTGGTGGTCCATTGTGCAAAGAACAGAATTAAAATAGCGGCAACGCCCATACCAATACCGAAAAACACATCAATTAAGTTGTCGCTGCCGGTGTATTCAAATAGCACTAAAGCGACCACGATAATGGCACTGTTACCAAATAAGAACCCAAAACCTGCGCCTAAAATTGCGTCTTTACGTGTTTTTGCATAACGCGCGATATCAGGAGCGGCAACGGCCGCTAAGATCCAAATAGACATAACATATGAGATTGCTTCACCCATCGGCAGTGAAGATTCAATTAATTGAGTTTCGCTACCTTGAGCGCCCATTGCCATGTATAAACCAACCGTTATTAGGGTTACCATCAAGGGTACTGAATAGGTGCTTAGTTTACCCAATGCGCGAACACCATAGATTGCGGTGACCATCATCACGATACTGCCACCGATCAAAGCACTTAAATGCGATACAACAATGTCATATTTTAAGAGCGCATCTACTAATAAATAAGCGAAGAAATCGGCTTGAAATGCAAACCAACCCACTAGAGATATACCATTAATGGCCCCAAGCACTTTTCCACCATTACGGCCAAATACTGAGCTACTCATTAATGGTGTTGATACGCCGGCTTGAAAGCCTATATTGGCACAAAGCATAGCCAGTACAGCTAAAATTGAAGAGCCCATAAAGGTCGCAAATAAGGCATCGTGTAGAGTTAATCCAGTGCTTAAAAATGCACCCAAAAAAAGTCCAGAAATATCGATTCCAATCGCTAGCCAGATGATACTTATAACGTACCAAGACTGTTTTGCTGCTTCTGGTACGGGTTCCAATTCAAAATCATCTATTTTCGACTTCTGGCTTTTTTTCATCATCCTTAATTCCTTTTTATTGTGAATAAAGTTCCATAAAATTTACATATCAGGTAATACTCATAAAACACATTAACAACTTGTTTCATTCTAATAAATGAATATTATTAAATACTAACATTTGAAAAAAACTATGTGAGATGAGTTATGGCGATACATATTGAGCAACTTGATAAGCGAGATCTTCGCCGTTTAGAACTCTTTTGTGAGATTGTTGAACAAGGAGGGATCAGCAATGCAGTGGTCAGTACGGGCTTAAGCCAACCAGTTTTAAGTAGCCAGCTTATTGCACTAGAAAAGAGCCTCAATGTTACTTTATGTTTAAGAGGAAGAAGTGGATTCGAATTAACTGCTGAAGGCCATACTATTTATGGTTATGCCAATGAATTACAAAGTGTATTGACTGATTATGCTTATAAATTAAAAGGAGTTCGCTCCAAGTTAACAGGGCATGTACGCATTGGTTGTTTAGATAATACCGTTACACTGAAAAATAATCCGCTACCAAAAGCTATTGAAGATTTTTATCAACTTAGTGACAGCGTTGAGGTCACATTAGAAGTAGGTGATTTTATACAATTAAATGAAAAACTAGCTAAAAATCAACTTGATATGATGATTGTAGTGCTTGCTGAACATCAAACCAAAAATTTTGAATATGTGACGCCATTATTTGAAGAAGAAAGTTATTTATATGCGCGCAAAGACTTGGCTCATAGCTTACAGCAAAATAACTTTTCACTAGAGAATCAAAGAATTAATATTGGGGCATATTCATCTGAGACCATGTATCAGCTTTTAGAGGTTGATAAAATTAATAGTATTAAACTATTTGATGGCTGGCATGTAGAGTCCGGTTTAATGTTAGTGTTGGCGGGAACTCATCTCAGTTTTTTACCTACACATCTGATTGAGAGTAACCAATTTCAGCAACAAGTGGTGGCGCTTCAGCCGCAAAAATGGCATTTTAGTAGCAGGTTTTGTTTAGTACTAAAAAATCATAAACGTTCCTTATCACCAGCAGCTTTAGCATTTCACAATTGCTTACTGAACCAATAAAATGGCTAATATGATAAATTCATCTCACTCTTTAGTTCGTATTGCTCTATTTGCACCTCAAGATTGCTCGCTGCTCAGTTATGGTGCCATTAGCGAACCTTTTTTATTAGCTAATAGACTATTGGGTGCTCAGAAATATCATTTAACCTTGATTGCTTGTGAAGATCGTCCGACACAGATAAGCGATGATAAAGTGTTTGAGCAGGGGGTGTTTTCTGAATCTCAAGATTATGACTTGTTGATCATCATTGCAGAAACACCGCCACAACAAAGCATTTCTGTCGAGGTTAAAAAATCACTGCAACGCTATTATCGCCAACAGCTGGGGAAAATCCTTACCGTGAAAGCGGGGTTATGGTGGTTACTTGATAGTGGTATTGGGTTGCAAGAAGAGTGGGTCGTACATTGGTCATTAATGGATGATTTTAAAGATCGTTACCCCAATATAACCCTTAGCCATGAACTCTACCAAAATAAGCAACGGCTTAACAGTTGTGCTGGGCAATTAGCTATTTTAGATTATCTGTTAGCGTATTTAGGGGAGCAGGAAGAGGAAAGTTTGCTTAACCAAGTAAGTGATCATCTCTGTATCGACCGTTTACGCTCAGGTAACGAACGACAACGTTTACCAAGCCATTCCTTTGCCGGTGAAGATATACAACCAAGGCTAACCATGGCGATCGATATAATGGAAAGCAACATTGAAGAGCCACTTACCAGTGATCAAATCGCTGAGCGAGTATCTATTTCTAGACGTCAACTAGAGCGTTTATTTAAACGGCATATGAATACCATGCCAGCCCGTCACTACCTACAAATTCGCCTCAAACGTGCGCAGCATTTATTGCAGAATAGTAATATGTCGATTGTTCAGATTGGATTAAGTTGCGGTTTCTCTAGTGGCCCACACTTTTCTTCAAGTTATAAAACATTTTATCAATCCACTCCAAGAGAAGAGCGTGCAAAATCTTTTGCTAATCGAGAATAATAGGGTCTGTTGATCTTTCAATAGTGATTTTTGAACAGTATGAAAACGAAGTGGAAAAAAGCTGTCAGCTGTTAGCAAGTTCAAAAGTAATTCACCACGAAGAACATGAAGCTCTCGAAGAAAAACAAGATCTAGATTTAATTATTTTTTATCTCTTCTTCGTTTTCTCTGTTTAGTGCCAGCGGCTTAGTGGTCAATTTTTTGTTCGTTCATGCAGTATCCCTACTTACAGTGAACTTCACCAGATAACTTGATAGCGTTCACCATGAAGAACACTAAGCTCATGAATAAAAAAAAGATCTAGATTTAATTGTTTTTGCTCTTCTTCGTCTGCTCTGTGTAGTGTTAGCGGCTTCGTGGTCCGTTTTTTATCCCTTCAAGCCTTCTTGCTTCTAGCATTCCTGCCTTTCTTCGAATCCTCTGTAGAGAACCCTTGAGATAAACACACCTTAGTAACCCGCAAACCTATTTTTACTCATGTTGATATCACATAGTCAGTATCTTGGGTATAAATCTATACGTTTTTGTCGCATTTCTGAACGCTAGTCATCAAATAATCTATTAATCTTTAGTTGAATTGACTAACTAAAGGACTACAGCAATGACTCAAGGCCCAACTAGAACTGATTTTGATCAATACATGATCCCTACTTATGCTCCAGCTGCGTTTATTCCGGTAAAAGGCAAAGGATCGGTAATTGTCGATCAAGATGGTAAGGAATATATAGATTTTGCTGGTGGTATTGCAGTAAATTCACTTGGGCATGCTAATGACAAATTAAAAAAAGCATTGAATGAGCAAGCTGACGCTCTTTGGCATCTTGGTAATGGTTATACCAATGAGCCGGTTTTAAAATTAGCGAAACAGTTAGTTGAAAGTACTTTTGCAGACAAAGTCTTCTTTTGTAATTCAGGGGCTGAAGCAAATGAAGCCGCATTGAAGCTAGCAAGAAAATATGGGCATGATAATCATAGTGCAGCTAAAAATCAGATCCTTGCCTTTGGTAATTCTTTCCATGGCCGTACCTTGTTTACCGTTAGCGCTGGCGGACAACCTAAATACTCACAGGACTTCGCACCCTTACCGGGTGGTATTAAGCATGTTGACTTTAATGATCTTGAAGCTGCTAAAGCCGTTATCGGTGCAAATACTTGTGCAGTTATCGTCGAGCCTATCCAAGGTGAAGGTGGTGTTGTACCAGCTGAACGTGAGTTTTTACAAGGTTTACGTGACCTTTGTGATGAGCATGATGCGCTGTTGATTTTTGATGAAGTGCAAACAGGTGTTGGCCGCACAGGACATCTTTACGCTTACATGCACTATGGTGTGCAGCCAGATGTACTTTCTACAGCCAAAGCCTTGGGTGGAGGTTTCCCTATAGGTGCAGTGTTAACAACGGACAAGTTTGCTAGTACGCTATCAGTGGGCACACACGGTACAACTTATGGTGGTAATCCACTTGCAACTGCGGTAGCTAATGCAGTGTTAGAAGAAGTAAATCAACCTGTATTTTTGCAGGGAGTTCAACAACGTCACGATCTTTACATCACACGATTAAATGAGATAAATGAAAAATTTGGACTGTTCAAAGAGATCCGTGGTTTAGGATTATTGATTGGTTGTGAATTAGTAGATGAACATAGCGGACAAGCAAAAAATATCAGTAATTTGGCGGCAAAAGAGGGGCTCATTTTCCTTATTGCTGGGCTGAATGTGGTTCGTTTTGCACCTGCTTTGAATATTCCAGTAGAAGATATTGAAACAGGTTTATCACGCTTTGAAGCCGCACTCAAAATTTATCTAAAACAGGAATAACTGGTTATGATTATATTACGCCCAGTAGAGCTGAGTGATATTAGTAACATTGAACGTTTAGCACATGAGAGCGGACCTATGGTGTCTACTCTTCCTGCAAAACACTCGCACTTACTCAAGAAAGTTGAGCAATCAATATACTCATTTGAGCAAGATGTTGATACTGCAGGTGAAGAGTCTTATTTATTTGTATTAGAAGAGACGCTAACAGGTCAAATCTTGGGAACGGGTGCTATTAATGCATTAGCAGGAAACCGAGAGCCTTTTTATTCTTTTCGTAATGATATAAAAATTCATTCTTCTAGACAGCTTAACGTTCATAGCCGTATTCATGCGCTTACGTTGAATCATGATCTCAGCGATCATTCCCAGCTTTGTTCGTTTTATATTGTACCAGCACTTGCAGATAGCCTTTCTCCCTCGTTAATTACTTTGGGACGCTTATTGTTTATGAGTGTTTTTCCGATGCGTTTTGCTAATGAGTGGATGGCTGTTATACCAGGTATTGCAGATGAATCAGGCAGAGCACCATTTTGGGAGCATGTTGGCCGTAAATTTTTTGGTATCGATTATAACCAAGTTGAGTATTACAACGGCACACTTAATAGCACCTTTATTTCAGAAATGATGCCATACCATCCTTTATACGTTGCGTTGATTAATGAAGAAGCGCAAGCGGTAATGGGGTTGGTACATAAAGATGCAGCTTTACAGTACTCACTTCTCAGTGAACAGGGGTTTGAGGCTGATAAGTATGTTGAGATTTTTGATTCTGGCCCCATTCTGACTGCGCCACGTAATGCGCTTTCTCTTTGCCAAAAAGTACAACAAATCAAACTGACTAATATTACTAGCAATAATCCATTACAAACCTATTTAATTGGTTTGGCGGAAGGTAATAGTTTTAAAGCTTGCTTAGTACAAGGCGTGTTGCAGGGCAACCAGCTTCAAGTGTCACAAGATAATATTGACCAACTTAATTTATGCCCAGAGCACAGAGTTTTCTGTATTAAGTTATGAGTCAAGACACAAAAAATAATAAGGAAATATCACCATGATGTTCATTCGCCCGATACAAAGGCAAGACCGAAAAGCGCTTTTGCAACTTGCAGCCAAAACGGGATCAGGTTTTACGTCTTTACCGCATAATGAAAGTCATCTTGAAGAACGCATAGAAAGAATGATTGCAACATGGGAAGACACAAATGCACTATCAGAAAAAGGTTATCTGTTTGCATTAGTTGATTCAGAAACACAAACTTTAGTTGGGGTGAGTGGCATTGAGGTTGCAATTGGTCTCAATGATCCTTGGTATGATTTCCATGTGGGAACACAGGTCCATGCTTCTAAAGAGCTTGGTATTTATAGACAAATGAAAAAGCTAAGTTTGAGTAATGACCATACGGGAAATAGTGAATTATGTACGCTATTTTTAGATCCTGAATATCGAATGGACAAGAATGGTCAGCTTTTATCTAAAAGTCGTTTGTTATTTATGGCTGCATTTAAAGATAAGTTTTCAGAAAGACTGATTGCAGAGATGCGTGGTGTCAGTGATGAAAATGGCCGTTCTCCTTTCTGGGAAAGTTTGGGTCGACATTTCTTTACGCTTGATTTTGACCAAGCAGATTACCTGACGGGTATCGGCTCAAAATCATTTATTGCTGAGCTGATGCCTAAACATGCCTTTTATGTTGATTTTCTTAGTGAAGCGGCACAAAAAACTATTGCCGACGTACATCCTAATACATTGCCGGCACGGAAAATATTAGAAAGTGAGGGGATGCGTTATGAAGGGTACGTTGATATTTTTGATGCTGGCCCTACGCTTGAGGCTTATACACAAGACCTACGCATAGTCCGAAAAAGTCGACTACGTCAGGCAAGTATTAGCGAATCGGAACAGTTAGGCGAACAAACCTTATTAATCGGTAATGAAAAGTATCAGGACTTTCGTGCAATGATTGGCAACCCAATGATTGATGCTATACATATCTATCTAACCCAGATGCAGGCCGATGCGCTCTCTATAATTAATGGGGAGCAAATACGAGTTGTTCCTTTATTTGAAAAGGAAAACACTCTATGAACACCAACTCACACTTTATTAATGGATCTTGGCACGCGGGTCACGGCGAGTATTTCGAAAAAACAAATCCAAGTGATAATGCCGTTATTTGGTCTGGTCATGCTGGATCAGAGCAGGATGTTGCACTTGCTGTTAGCGCAGCACGAAGTGCTTTCCCTGAGTGGGCGGCAACGGATCTTTCTCAAAGAATTGCGTTGCTTGAGCGTTTTTCAGGGAACCTTGCTAAACAAGCAACGCAGTTGAGTCAAATTATCTCACAAGAAACAGGTAAGCCTGAGTGGGAGACAAAAACTGAAGTTCAAGCAATGATCAATAAAGTGAAAATTTCTATTCAGTCTTACCACGAAAGAACCGGTATAAAAGTGACCGAAATGCCTGATGGCCAAGCAGTGTTAAGACATCGTCCTCATGGCGTATTAGCTGTTTTTGGGCCTTACAATTTCCCTGGGCATCTACCTAATGGTCATATCGTACCTGCATTATTAGCCGGTAATTGTGTGGTATTTAAAGCCAGTGAATTAACGCCGTGGACAGCTCAGTTAACTTTAGAAATATGGCAAAAATCTGGCTTACCAAATGGTGTCCTTAACTTAGTTCAGGGGGCAAAAGATACGGGTGTTGCTTTGTCTAACGATGCTGGCCTTGATGGTTTATTATTTACCGGTAGTGCTAATACGGGTTATCAATTACATCGTCAATTATCTGGCCAACCAGAGAAAATTTTGGCGTTAGAAATGGGCGGTAATAATGCGCTGATTGTGGATAGTTTTGAACATTTAGATGCAGCGGTAAATATTGTGGTGCAATCGGCATTCATCAGTGCCGGACAACGTTGTACTTGTGCGCGCCGATTATTGGTTAAAGCGGGGTCAGAAGGTGATCAATTTATCGCACGTTTAGTGGCTGTTGCAAGTCAGATAAAAGTCGATAAGTGGGATGCGCAACCTGCTCCATTTATGGGGGCAGTGATCTCTAATCAAGCTGCTGAAAATTTGCTTGCTGTTGAACAAAACCTCAACTCGCTTGGCGCAGTTTCATTATTAAAATTAACACGTCTAAAAGCCGATTGTGCACTGTTATCTCCGGGTATTGTTGATGTGACTGACGTAGTGGATTTACCTGATGAAGAATACTTCGGCCCATTATTAACCATTATTCGTTATGACGATTTCACTCAAGCGATTGAAATTGCGAATAAAACACGTTTTGGACTAGCAACTGGATTAATCTCTACGCAGCGTGAAGATTTTGAGCGTTTATTAATAGAAGCTCGTGCAGGTATAGTTAATTGGAATAAACCATTAACGGGAGCATCAAGTAATGCGCCGTTTGGTGGTATTGGTGCTTCGGGTAACCATCGTGCGAGTGCTTATTATGCTGCCGATTATTGCGCATGGCCAATGGCGTCGATGGAATCTGAAACTATTGCAGTTCCAGAAACATATATGCCAGGATTAAGTTTTAATTAATCTTAGGATAACTACTCTGCACCACTATTTAAATTAAATGCTCAGGGCTAAGCCATTTATGCTTAGTTCAAGGCGAAAAAACGCAGTTTAGTCGTTTAAATACTATGTACATCCTGTACTTCGCCCTTCGGGCCACCCTACGGATGTTCAAATTCATTCCCGATGAATTTGTGGGCATTTTTTAACGATGGAATAAGTTTAAAGGGTGACGCCCTGTGACATTTTTTTAAGGAAGTTTCTATGTCAGTCTATGAAGTAAATTTTGATGGGTTAGTTGGTTTAACTCATAACTATGCCGGTCTTTCATTTGGTAATGTCGCATCGACATCCAATAAAAATGCTGTCGCGAATCCCAAGCTTGCTGCCCTGCAAGGTCTGGGGAAAATGAAAGCATTGGCTGACATGGGCTTTAAACAAGGTGTATTACCGCCACAAGATAGGCCTTGTATTAAGACGTTACGTCAACTCGGTTTTAGTGGTGATGATGTTAGTGTGCTTGCGCAAGCTGCAAAAAAAGCACCTTATTTGTTAACAGCAGTAAGCTCAGCTTCTTCAATGTGGGTGGCTAATTCAGCGACAGTATCTCCTTCTGCTGATACGGCTGATGGTAAAGTACATTTTACCGTTGCCAACCTAAATTGTAAGTTTCACCGTGCCATTGAAGAGCAGACAACCAGCAATGTACTGAATGCTATTTTCGCTAATCAACAGTATTTTTCTCATCATAAAGCATTGCCTCAACTGGCCATTATGAGTGATGAAGGTGCAGCCAACCATAACCGCTTAAGTGCGAACCATGGTGATGCAGGCGTTGAGGTTTTTGTTTATGGGCGACATGCATTTGGTGGAACAGTAGAGCCAACAAAATACCCAGCAAGACAAACATTTGAAGCCAGCGAAGCAGTTGCTCGACTACATCAACTTAAGCAACAAAACACCGTGTTTGTACAGCAGAATCCATCCGTGATTGACCAAGGTGTTTTTCATAATGACGTGATCTCTGTGAGCAATGGCAATGTACTTTTTTATCATCAAGAGGCTTTTTTAAATCAAGCGAGTGCCTTTGCCGAAATTGAGCAAAAGCTACAACAGCTTGGTACTCAATTTATGCCTATAGAAGTACCTACTGCAAAAGTGAGTGTTAATGATGCCGTGACTAGCTATTTATTTAATAGTCAGTTATTAACTAAAAAAGATGGCTCAATGATGATAGTGGTACCAGAGGAAGCGCAAAGTAATGCGCGAGTTTGGGCTTACTTAAATGAACTTATCAACGGCAATAATCCGATTAATGAAATGCGTGTTTTTGATTTACGAGAGAGCATGTCTAATGGCGGTGGGCCAGCATGTTTACGTTTACGTGTAGTGCTTAACCAAGCGGAGTTAGCTGCTACAAACC
>JBALXF010000529.1:0-2256 GCA_036961085.1 Psychromonas sp. | reverse complement strand
TTTCACAACACCAGTGATTAACTCACCTTCTTGCTCTGCATACTGTGCTACAACCTGAGCTCGTTCTGCTTCACGTACTTTCTGTACGATAACTTGCTTAGCTGTTTGAGTCGTAATACGGTCAAACGTAACAGATTCTATTTCGTCTTCAATGTACTCACCAATTTGAATTTCAGGATTATCATATTCTGCTGCTTCAAAAGTCATCTCTGAACATGGGTTTTCCATTTCAGCATCAGGTGCAAGTACTAACCAACGACGGAATGTATCAAATTGACCCGATTCACGATCGATTACAACACGTACTTCAATCTCGTTTTCATATTTCTTTTTTGTAGCAATCTCTAATGCACTTTCTAGTGCTTCAAAAATGGCTTCACGAGGAAGACCTTTTTCATTTGAGACTGCTTCAACGACAAGTAAAATTTCTTTATTCATCTGTAATCGCCTTAATTATCAAATTTTGGAACTATATTCGCTTTTTGGATGTTACTCAGAGCAAAACGCTCTTCAGTACCATCAACATTTAGACAAATGATTTCACCCTCAGTCGAAACGATAATACCTTTCCATCTACGACGGTTTTGAATTGGCATTCTTAATTGGACTTTTACTTCAGAGCCAATAAAGATTTCATAATGTGCAGCCTTGAATAAAGGACGCTCCATACCTGGAGATGAAACTTCGAGTGTATATTCATTTGTGATCGGATCTTCTACATCCATTAATGCGCCAATTTGACGGCTAACAGCTGCGCAGTCTTCAACTAAAATTCCTGCGTCTTGATCAATATAAACACGTAATGTTGAATGCTTGCCTGCTCGGATATATTCAATACCGACCAATTCATAGCCTAAATCTTCTACACTAGGTGCAAACATATCTGTTAAACGTTCTTCTAAACTTGCCAAATCCATCCCCTTTCAGAAACAAAAATAGGGCATAAAGCCCTATAAAATTAACAACTTATTTTTGTTAATTACAAAAATAAGTTGTCAGATTGAGAAATGAAATATAGATTTTTCATTTCTCAAAAAACAAAAAAGCCCCAATAAATTGGAGCTTCATTCATGTTGTTCGACAATCCGAACAATATATTGCTATTGGTAATCACAATATAGAATGTAGTGTGAAACCAAGATTAAAATCGATGGTATTCACTAGTGCTTATTAGTAGAGTTAAAAGCAAACTACTTATACATCAACACTAAAATGTGGTTGCGAGAGCAGGATTCGAACCTACGACCTTCGGGTTATGAGCCCGACGAGCTACCAAGCTGCTCCATCTCGCGTCTGTACTGTTATCTAAATGTTATAACTAACATTTAAACTAAATTATTTCTAAGTGTAATAACACTTATTGCGAGAGCAGGCTTTGAACCTACGACCTTCGCCTTTTATTGCCAAGAAAGAGCCCGACTAACTTCTACCAAGCTGCTCCATCTCGCGTCTGTACTTTAATGACTGAGTATACAAACTCACTATAGGTCATAAAATCGCCAACAGTATAACTAAAACCTGAATTATTAGCAATTACCAAGTAAATAAGATTACAATCTAATTTGGTGCGGATAGAGAGACTTGAACTCTCACGACCTAAGTCATAGCCCCCTCAAGGCTACGTGTCTACCAATTCCACCATATCCGCAAATTTTATTATTCTGGAATTACACCAGAAAGATCTTCCTCGACAGGAATCTCAGAAACTTGTTCAACTTCTAAGTTTGAAAAATTATCATCTGCTGTTACTTTGTTTGTAGATAGGTTACCTAACACTAAACTTAGTACAAAAAAGCCAACTGCAAGAACAGCTGTAGTACGGGTCATAAAATTACCAGCACCACCTGCACCAAATACTGTATTTGAAGCGCCAGAGCCAAATGAAGCACCCATACCAGCACCTTTACCTTGTTGGATTAATACAAATCCAATTAAGATAATTGCAACAATTAAATAAACGACTAACAGTATCTCATACATAAAATCATACCTAATTTTTTTCAGAAAACTTCTACATGCTCCATGAAGAAGCGGGCGAATACTACCCAAAACACGATAAAATCACAAGTGTCTAAACCGATATTTTATTGTTTTTAGGTAGAAAAGCCATCAAACGCCTAAAAAGCAAACAAAAGCCTTTCATTTAGCGACGGCTTGATATGCTTAGAGCACGCAACAATTGATTTGAACATTTTTTCTTTAATCAACTATTACGTGTCAATTACAATCACTCATCGCATCAACAACATGCGTTAC
>JBALXF010000528.1:0-2272 GCA_036961085.1 Psychromonas sp. | reverse complement strand
CTGAAACTCTCAACAAAGACAAGTCGATGGTACTTGCGAAAGCAGTCACTAAACTTTTTAAACATTGGGGTATTTCACAGGATGCACAATGCTCATTGCTCGGTATAAGCCTTTCAAGCCGTAAAAAATTGAAATATATGGAAGATGGCTCGGTCGGTATACCAACTGGCCGCGATTCACATGACCGTGTAGGCTATTTATTGGCAATTCATAAAGCATTGCGATTACTGTACCCAAAAAACCCTGAACTGCTTTATGGATGGGTCACAATGCGCAACCAAAAATTTGATGGTTGTACTCCACTCGAATTGATGATTGAGGATGGTTATTTAGGGATTGCTAAAGTAAGTCGCTATTTGGATATGAGTCGAGGGCGTTAATGTCATCATTGTTTAATAAAATAACTAAAGTTCGTCACTTAGATGATGATGTTTACCGAAATATCGTATCACTTCGTATTAGTGAAAACCTGTTTGACGATCTGCTAGACGAGGTCGATGATTTAGACTCTCATGATGTTTTGGTTAATTTTGAAATGGACCATAAAAAAAATAGATGTCGTGCGACAATAAGGGACCGTTCATTTTATTACTCTACCGCTGTTGAGTATCCCTTTAATACAGACAACTTCATGAGTTCTCGTTATTCAGATGCTACCTATCCAGCTTGGTATGCCTCTTTTTCCTTAGACACAACAATCTATGAGACCTTGCACTGGATGATAGGTGAGGGCTTGTCTGTAGAACAGGATTGGAATAGTGAAAATGCGATAATGCACCGAGAAAGAGCTATTTATCAGGTTCATGTTGAGTGTATGGCTTTCGACCTGATGGGGCTTGAAAAAAATATTCCAGAGCTAATTCACACTTCTGATTATTCAATGACGCAGATGATCGGTAAGAGATTATATCAAGAAGGTGCGAGAGGCATTGTATACCCGTCTGCGCGATCACCGACTAATGAGCCTAACATCGTCATTTATGATATCAATGCAATTGCAATGGGTTCACAGCTTAAGCTACTTCATTATCTAACATATAAGGTCGATTTCATAAATCGTATTGCAATAGTTTTCCGAGACCCTGAAATAGTTTATCTTGAGTATAATTTCTAATTGAAGTGAGTAACGCAGTGTCTATTAATTATCAGTTTTTTGTTGTTAAATAATAACAAAAAATTGAACTGAACCAAATTTTAGTCAATATTAAGTAATTGTATTTATTAATATTGGCTAATCATGCCCTTTAATTTATCGAACAAGTCACCTTCATTAGCCAACCAATAAAATCCACAATCATTTACCAATTCTTATAATTCTGTTCTGATTTTTAGAACCACAAGTTCAGCTAGATCACATTGTTTTGTATAACCTATTTTTAACCCTTCGGGCTGACTGGTATCACTTTGTTGCCAATCAATATAATCATCGGGTTTCAAGGTTGAAAAACCGACATGCAATCTATTGTTATGTTCATTTTCCATAATAAATATATGGGGTTTTCGTGCATTCATGTTGATTTCCTTTTGGTTTTACCATCAACGTTTCAATTTTCTGCATATGGCATACAAAAAGATGCGCCTTTAAAAGAACTTCTTAGCCATTCTTTTAAAATACAATAACGTTTAGTAACATTTTTTAGCTATATAAATGTATCCACATATCAAGTGCAGTAGAGCTTAATGTACCAGCATCTGTACCGAACATAATTAATAACATGGATATAATTACTAATAGAATTAATGTTGTAGTTATCTTTTTTAGTAGGCTAACTATCATAATCATCTCCATTTATTACCGAGAATTTATTATTAATAACTTGTGCCATGATGGGAGTTAATAAGGCAAATATTATTACTGTTGTCAATAAACTATCCATTGCTGTATTTCCTAGTTTGTAGAATTTAAATAATATGCTTATCAATAACTGTTTTGTTTGAAATAAGTTAAGTAGGCTGTCTTTTCTTGTTCAAAAGCTGACTGATCTGCATATATGTTATAAATGTAATCACCTTCGCAATAGCTAGACAACACGAAGCCTGTTTGATCGAAATAGCAGGTCGTCTGACCATTATCATATAATCGTTGCATTCCTTTTACCGACGCTAAATAAGTTCTGCGTGGTATTTGTATATTTTTCATTAACTATTTGCCTGATTTTTTTTATAAATGTTTTATTCAAATGAATTTAAAGTGATAGGTATCCATCAGCATTTTAATTTTTTAATTATTAAGAATACCAATCAAAAAAATTGTCCAGATTACAAAACCTAC
>JBALXF010000527.1:0-2274 GCA_036961085.1 Psychromonas sp. | reverse complement strand
CTAGATCCAAATGTTAAACTCATGCTTGAGCAAAGCGACATTGAAATGGGGCATGCAAGAGCTCTATTAGGCTGTGATCAAACAGAGCAATTTACATTAGCAAAAGTAGTAGTTGCTAAGTCATTGAATGTTCGTGAAACTGAACTATTGGTAAAAAAACATCTCACGCCTAAAAAAGTAAAAGAAGTCATTCCAGCGTGTGATAAAACAGATAAAATCATAAGTATTTTTGATACTAAACTTGGTTTATCTGTAACGGCTAAAACAAACAAAACGGGTGCCGGAAAACTTGTTATTGATTATAAATCAATTACTCAATTAGAAAAGCTTATGGCGATGATAGAAGCTCCTAATAATGATTAATCCCCTCTCTTTTTCCCTAATAAAATTATAAATAAAATCAAGAATCTTGCTTTTATGTCAATAAAATAACATGAACTGAACAAATATTTACTAATTATCCGATGAGAATTTGTTTAAAATCATGTTATGTTAACGTTTTATATAACTTATCGAGTCATTATAGAAACTGAATATTGCTTTCAGTATCTTTGTCAGTATAATTTGAGCGTGTTTTAATCAGTGTCTTATGAAGAATGGAAGGAAATTTTAGTGGTTGATAAGCTAGCAAAAATAGGTCAGAAAGCTGGGCTGAGGTTAGTTAGTTTTCAGTTATTTCTAGTGCTTTTTATAACATTGGTTTTAATGGTATTTTTTTCAACTGAATCAGGGTTTTCTGGTTTTGCTGGAGGGATTACTTTTGTACTTCCTAATATGATTTTTGTTTATATGGCATTTGCACATGCAGGAGCCAGTAAAGCAAAGATTGTTGTTCGGGGGGTTATGGGTGGAGAGGCAATTAAAATATTTTCGACTGTAGTGCTATTGGCTTTGTTTTTGAACTTTACTTCGCTATCTTTGACAGCGTTTTATGTTTCGTTTGCAATTTTAGTAGCTTCTCAGTGGTTAGCGCCTCTCTTTTTTAGACGACAATAACGGGATGAAAAATGACTGCAGCTGTAGATGAAGGTATCACTGCTACTAGTTATATCCAACATCACCTTACCAATGCACAAATGTGTGTTGCGGACGGTGGCATAGCATTTAACCATGCTTGTGCGGATGCTGGATTTTGGACTTGGCATATTGATTCATTACTATTTTCTGTCGGCTTGGGTGCGCTTTTTCTAGCAATCTTTTATATGGTTGGAAAAAAAGCAACAACGGGTGTTCCTGGGAAACTTCAATGTTTAGTTGAAATGACCATTGAATTTATCGATAACTCTGTTAAAGGATCGTTTCACGGTCGTAGTAGCGAAGCTGTCGCTCCATTAGCTCTAACTTTATTCGTTTGGATTCTCCTAATGAATACGATGGACTTAATACCTGTTGATTTTGTACCAGAGGCTGCCAGTCGCATATTAGGTGTTCCTTACCTTAAAATTGTACCAACAACTGACTTAAATATTACTTTCGGTTTATCTCTAAGTGTATTTGCGATGATTGTTTTTTACAGCATTAAGATCAAAGGATTATCTGGGTTCGTAAAAGAACTTACTATGCAACCATTCAATCATTGGACAATGATTCCATTTAACCTTGTATTGGAAACTGTTACATTGATTGCGAAGCCTATTTCATTAGCGCTTCGTCTGTTTGGTAATCTGTACGCAGGTGAGTTGATATTTATCCTGATAGCATTAACCCCTTGGTGGACCCAGTCTGCACTTTATGTGCCGTGGGCAATCTTCCATATACTGGTTATATTCTTACAGGCCTTTATTTTTATGATGTTAAGTGTTGTATACCTCAGCATGGCTCATGAAGATCACTAATTTACTTTTTAATTTTATAATTATTTAATTTACTTTTTCGGAGAAAAAAAATGGAAACTGTTATCGGATTTACTACCCTAGCTGTTGCTTTCATGATCGGCGCTGCAGCATTTGGTACAGCAATTGGTTTTGCAATTTTAGGTGGTAAATTTTTAGAAGCTTCTGCTCGCCAACCTGAAATGGCTCCAGCTCTTCAAGTTAAAATGTTTATCGTAGCTGGTCTACTTGATGCGATCTCAATGATTGCCGTTGGTGTTGCACTTTTCTTTGTATTTGCAAACCCATTTGTAGGTCTACTAACAGCATAATTAACAGTTCCTAATTAACGAATATTGAGGATCGGTTATGAATATAAATGCCACTCTATTTGGTCAAGCAATTGCATTTGCATTTTTTGTATGGTTCTGCATGAAGTTTGTGTGGCCTCCATTGATTGCTG
>JBALXF010000526.1:0-2275 GCA_036961085.1 Psychromonas sp. | reverse complement strand
ACTGTCACCGAGTCTCCAATGACAATATTAGCACCATCTAAAGCTTCGACAAGAATATCACCCGTATCGCCATTTGAGTTGCCGACTTTCATAACAAGACCGGTTTGATCACCTTCTGGTTTTTGAGAACCTAGTGACTCTACATACAGCTCAAATACTAGAGCGCCATTACCTGTAAATTCACTTAGGTTTTGCTCTGCAAAAATCAATTTAGCATGGCCTTTATAGCTTTCAGGACTCGCTTGGTTATAGCTAACGTTGACTGTATCCATGTCAATAGAAGCACTCAGATGAGTTGCGCCTTCAGGTAAAGTCTTATCGTTCCACCAACCCTCAGGGGCGGTATCGTATTGCTCATTAATATCCAATGTCGCACTAAAATCAGCAAGCACATCATAACTAGAGTCAGTTAATGGCGGCAATGCCTCTCCTCGAAGCGATTCACAGGTTACTGCGTCTTCTGCTGCATCGAGTGAACGAGGTACATAACGAATATTACCAAGGTTTAAGGCGGCGGCATCTTGGCTCTGTAATAAGAATGCTTTATCCACACTCTGGAAGTTCGTGCCTTCTTCAGCGAAACACGCTAAAGGTACTTTGACTGTGTCCCACTCAGCTAAAGCATCTCCTTGACGGACTTCAGGCAAGACACGCCAAATATCGACATCACCTCGACATGGATATCCACAGTCAATTGCTAAGATCATTGTTTCAGGAGCGGCTGACAACATCTGTACATCAAACTGCAACGTTGCATCCGCATTTGTGTAAGCAAACCTATCGCTACCTTTACCATCAATGGTTCCTAAGAAGATCTCGGCATTACTGTCACCGCTAAACTCAAGTTTCACTGCATCTTGTTGGTGCTGATAGTTTATTGGGGTAGTGGTCAGAGTACCTATGGTCGTTTCGGCTCCTCGGTCAACATCAACAGCAGTCCAACCATTCGCATCGCCAGCAATACGAGCTTGGTATTCACCGCCTTGTTTTGCACCAAAAATTTCTAAAGGAGTGGTAGCAATACCAGTATCTGGTTCAGATAGACCACAACCGTATTCTCTAGGATCAAGAGGCAATGTATTCAAATCACTTTCAGAGGCAATTTCAGCACTGTTTTCGCCGTATGACAAGCCATAAGCATACGGGAACAACGGTTTATGCTCTCCTTCAATATCTTGTTCGATTAGCTCACCAGTCATACTGTTAACAGGAGTGGTGTAATCAGCAATATTTGGTGCATGACGGTTGATGGTGGTTGAACATTTTAGTTTCGGCCATGAGTAAGACAGGCGTCCTGTAAAGTCCATCCCATTATTATTAAACAGTACATCCGTTATACCGCCCGCTTCTGTGCCTGGTAACCAAGCTGCGATAAAGGCATCGGATGCGTTAATTTCTTCATTCACATACAGAGGGCGTCCCGAATAGAAGACAGTGATCACTTTATGACCCGCATCTTTCATTGCTTGAACGATCTCTAAGTCTGCTTTATAAGAAGATTTAATCGTTGAAAACTCAAGTGTTTGATGATCTTTAATATCACCAAACATTTCTGCATAAGGATCTTCACCGATCACTACAATGGCGATTGCATCTTGCGGTGCTGCAGATGCACTGTTATATACGTTTTCTGCCCCCACTTCGCTTTCAAGTGCCATTTGTAATGTATTTGCACCAGGGAAATCATCGTCAATCGTATTACCATCGCCCTGCCAAGTTAAGCTCCAACCGCCAGTTTGCTTCTGAATGCTATCGGCCGCGCTTCCTGCAATAATGTAAGATGCGTCTTTACTTAAAGGAAGAATATCACCTTCATTTTTTAGTAACACTAATGACTTGCTTACCGCTTCTCTTGCAATTGCACGATGAGAATCTGCACCCAGTAATTCTTCATTACCGGCATTCAGACGCATTGATGGTTGAGGTTTTTCCCATAGGTTAGCACGCATTTTAACACGTAGAATACGGGTAACCGCATCATCAATACGAGACATTTTGATGGTGCCATCACTGACCTGATCAATAACGTTTTGGTAGAACGCTTTCCAGTCGTCACGTGCAGTAACCATGAATACGTCATTACCCGCATTGACAGCTTCAGCACAATTTGATGCAGAACAGCCATCAATTTCTTGCTGACCATTCCAATCGGTTACAATAAGCCCATCAAAACCCATTTTTTCTTTTAAAATATCATTTAACAGATATTTACTGCCATGAAGTTTGTAGTTATAAGCTGGACGATCATCACCTTCATTCAGATCGTAGTTAGCAG